>JAUYGP010000502.1 GCA_030690515.1 Giesbergeria sp. | reverse complement strand
GGCAGCGACATCCTGCGCCAGGAAGTGGGCGTGTACTGGCAGGACACGGACGACCTGTTCAACAACATGACCAGCCACACCGTGACCCACAGCCGCACCGCCGGCGCGCAGTGGCAGGCCAGCGGGCGCCCCGCAGGCCGTGATGGCGCCCTGGGCTGGCGCACGGCCTTGTCGTGGGCCGACAGCGCCATGCAGCGCGACCTGTACGCCACCAACCCGGCCAATGGCACGCAGATGCAGCGCTTTGGCAGCTATGACCTGGGTGCGCAAAACCTGCAGGCCCTGGCAGCGGCCGACTGGCGCCTGGCGCCCGACTGGACGCTGCTGGGCAGCGTGCAATGGAGCCACCTCACGCGCGACGCGCAAAGCCGCAGCAGCGCCGCGCAGCTCAACCAGGACTGGAGCTTTGCCACGCCCAAGATCGGCCTGAACTGGGCCGCCACGCCCACCACGCGCCTGTGGGCCAACCTGAGCCGCAGCCACGAGGCCCCCACCTTCTGGGAGATCGTCAGCGCCACCGTGGCACCCAACAGCCCGGCCACGGCCCAGGCCGAGCTGGTGCGCCTGAAGATGCAGCGCGCCACCACCTTCGAACTCGGCGGTGCCGGTCGCTGGGGCGAGGGTGCCCATGCGCTGAACTGGACGGCCGCCGTGTACCGCAGCGTCCTGGCCGACGAGCTGATCTCCACCACCGACGCCAACGGTATCAAGGTGGGCACGTACAACTATGCCGGCGGCACGCGCCACCAGGGTGTGGAGCTGGGCCTCTCGGGCAGCCAGCGCATGGGTGTGGGTGCGCTCGACGTCCGCGCCAGCTGGACGTACAGCGACTTCCGCTTCCGGGGCGGCGAATACGCGGGCAAACAGATTGCCGGTGTGCCGCGCCAGCTCATCAATGCCGAAGTGCTCTACCGCATCGGCGCCTGGCGCTTCGGCCCCAATGTGCGCTGGATGCCTGTCAGCACGCCCACCGACCACGCCAACACCGCAGGTGCCGAGCAGGACGCTTACGCACTGCTGGGCCTCAAGCTCGAATGGCGCGATGGACCCTGGGCGCTGTATCTGCAGGCCGACAACGTGACCGACCGGCGCTACGCCAGTGCCTATGCCATCCGCAACCAGGCCACCGCAGCGCAGCCGGGCTACTTGCAAGGCCTGGGCCGCAGCTTCACGGCGGGCCTGAGCTACAAATTTTGAAATCACCCCCCCTTGTCGCTTCGCTCCTTCCCCCCTCTCTGCTTCGCTTCGCTGCGCGGAGGGGGAACGCCGCCAGCGCGGCGGGGCGGCCCTTGCGCGGCGGCCACTGGCCTGGGCCGCGCCAGTGGCAAAGGGAGTGGGTGAGACGCACGCCATGATTCATTGACGAACTTATTTTGTGCGCCCTTGCGGCCCGTGCCTCGGAGGCACCGGGCCGCGATGGGTGTGGAGTACGACGACCATGCACGATGATTTTTTGAGCCCTCGGCCCACACTCTCGCGCCGCCAGGCCCTGGCCTGGCTGGCCGCGCCGATGGTCGCCGCGCCCGCGCTGGGCGTGGCTGCGCCGCTGCCGCGCATCACCCTGTCGGGCCCCCCGGCGATCGTGTCGGCGCCACTGATCCACATGGCCGAGACCCATGCGTTGGTGGGTGTGGCGGGCGAAACCGCTTTTGTGTCGTGGCGCGACCCAGATCAACTGCGCATGATGGCCATGGGCGGCAAGGCCGACGTGCTGGCCATGCCCAGCAACGTGGCCGCCAACCTGTTCAACCGGGGCGCGGGCGTCACGCTGCTCAACATCTCGACCTGGGGCGCACTGTGGCTCGTCACGCGCGATGCCCACCGCAAGGCGCTGGCCGACTACCGGGGCGAGGAAATTGCCGTGCCCTTCCGGGGCGACATGCCCGACATCGTGCTGCAGCTGCTGGCCGCAAAGCAGGGGCTGGACCTGCACAAGGATTTTTGCGTGCGCTACGTGCCCACGCCCATGGAGGCCATGCAGTTGCTCATCACGCGCCGTGTCTCGCATGCGCTGCTGGCCGAGCCCGCCGTATCGCTGGCACTGCGCAAAACCAAGTCCTTCCCCATCGGCCTGATTGCGCCCGAGCTGCACCGGGGCGCCGACCTGCAGCAGGAGTGGGGCCGCCTTTTTGAGTGCAAGCCCCGCCTGCCGCAGGCGGGTATCGCTGCCGTGGGTACGGTGCGCCAGCAGCCCGAGGTTCTGGCTGCCGTGGCCAACGCCTATGCCCAGTCGCTCGCGTGGTGTCGCGCGCACCCCCTGGAGTGCGGCGCCATGATGGCCCAACACATCGACCTGCTCACCCCCGAGGCCGTGGCCGACGCCATTGCCGTGAGCCAGCTCGACACCGTGCCTGCCGCCGCCGCACGGCCCGAGCTGGAGTTCTTCCTTGGCCAGCTCATGGCGCGCAACCCGGCGCTGGTGGGCGGCAAGCTGCCTGCCAGCGCGTTCTACGGCATGCCGTAGCTGCGTCGGGGCGCAGCCCCGCATTCCTTTTCGTTGTGTTCCATTGTTTGTCCCCGGCAGCCGCCGCCACCTGGGTCTTTGCTTTTTTGATTCCAGGAGTTTGCATTCATGACGTATTCCCCCGAGGCCCACGGCGCGCCCAGCGCAGCCCCGAACGATTCCCGCCCCTTGCGCCCCCGTCCCGTGGCCTGGGCCGCCATGCTGTTGCTTGCCGGAGTGAGCGCCCAGGCCCAGGACAACACCCCGCCCCTGCAGGTGGCACAGGCCGCCACGGCCCTGCCTGCGGTCACCGTCACGGCCACGCTGACCGAGCAGGATGCGCGCACCGCGCCCGCCAGCGTCACCGTGATCGACCGCGAGGAGCTGGCTGCGCGCAATGCGTCCGATCTGCTCGACGCCGTGCGTGGTGCCCCTGGCCTGACGCTCTCGCCGCGCCAGGTGGGCGGGCGCAAGACGCTGGCGTTGCGGGGGCTGGAAGGCAAGCACACGCTCACTCTCATCGACGGGCGGCGCATCAGCGCCACGGACGATGTGGTGGGCCACTCGGACTACCAGTACGGCTGGCTGCCCATGTCGGCCGTCGAGCGCATCGAGATCATCCGGGGCCCCATGTCGGCGCTGTATGGCTCCGAGGCGCTGGGCGGCGTGATCAACCTCATCACGCGCCAGCCCAAGGACCGCTGGATCGGCTCGGTGGGCGTCTCGGCCAGCACCCCTACCAGCTCCAGCGAGGGCGAACCCACGGGCAGCACCTCGGTGTTTGCCGCCGGCCCGGTGGGCGAACGCCTGAGCCTGCGCGTCAACGCCGAGCTGGCGCACAGCGCGCCCGTGGCCGACCGGCGCAATCCGGTGCTGTCTGAAATCGAAGGCAACCATGCCAAAAACGGCGGCCTGGCTGCCCGCTTTGCCCTGACGCCCGAGCAGACGGTGGAAGCAGGCTGGAGTGGCGGCAACGAGCAGCGGGTGTACGACACGGATTCGCGCGGCAAGGTCTACCGCAGCACCTACGACATCGATCGCTCGCAGGCCCATGTCGGCTGGGAGGGCAAGTTTGACAACTGGCGCGGCAAGTTGCGCGCCTATCGCAGCGAGATCGACATCGTCAACAGCGCCAGCAACGGCGCTACGCCCACGCGGCCGCAGAACATGGTGGACGACGTGCTGGACGGCCATGCCAGCTTTGCGCTGGGCGCGCACAAGGTCACCGTGGGCGGCGAATGGCGCCGCGAGACGCTGGAGAACGCCGGCCTGAAAAACGGTGTGGACGACGCGGCGCACAAGGCCCTGTTTGCGCAAGATGAAATCGCCCTGACCGACACGCTGATGTTCACCGCCGGTCTGCGTGCAGACCACCACGCACTGTTTGGCAGCGAAGTCAGCCCACGCGCCTATCTGGTGTGGGAGCCCACCCCGGCGCTGGTGGTCAAGGGCGGTTTTGGCCACGCCTTCAAGGCGCCCACGCTCAAGCAGATTTCGCCCAACTACGTGGGGGCCGAAGGGCCGCACACCTTTGCGGGCAACGGCAACATCAAGCCCGAATCGTCCAACTCGTTTGAAGTGGGTGCCGACTGGCAGGTGGCGCCCGCCTGGTCGCTGCGTGCCACGGTGTTCAACACCGAGGTCAAAGACCTCATCACCTACCGCCTGCTGCGCACCGAGGGTGTGCGGCGCTTCTACCAGTACGACAACGTGGACGCCGCGCGCATCCAGGGGCTGGAAGCGGGCATGACCTGGGACATGACGCGCCAGCTTGCCTGGAGCAACGACCTGACGCTGCTGCACACGCGCGACAAAAGCACCGGCAAGAAGCTGGCCGACCGGCCATCGAGCAGCCTGACCTCGCGCCTGGAATGGAAAGGCGCCGAGGGCTGGAGCGCGCGCCTGACCGGCGAATTCACCGGCAGCCAGACCGGCACCGACGGCGCCGCGCTGCCCTCGTACGCACTGTGGAGCGCCAGCGTGGGCAAGCAGTTTGCGCTGGACGCCCACCGCAAGCTGGTGCTGCGCGCCGGGCTGGAAAACATCGGCAACGTGAACCTGGCCGAGAAGTCGGAGCGCTTTGGCTATGCCGAGCGCGCCCGCCGTGTGTTCGTGACCGCAAGGGTTGATTTCTGACCACAAGGGATGTCCTGCATAACTCTACGCGAG
>JAUYGP010000500.1 GCA_030690515.1 Giesbergeria sp. | reverse complement strand
CATGCTGGCGATGGTCTGTGTGGTCAATCCTGCGTCGCCCTTGATCAGTCGGCGAAACCACCGGGCCAGATTCGACGGCGTCGTGACCACGTTCCCCTCGCCGACGCCCCACGAGACGTTGCGGTGGGTTGTCGGATACAGCACGCCGCCCACCCGTGTGGTTCCCTCAAAGAACGGCACGGGCAGGTCTTGGGCCCGACCGTCGTCGGGAAAAGTCGTCTTGTCGAGGCCGTTGGGCACGAGGAGTTCCTCGTGGACGAACTGCGCAAACGTCTTTCCGGACACCTGCTCGACGATTTTTGCGAGGAGTGAATAGCCCGTATTCGAATAGCGAAAAGCATCCCCGGGCAGGCCGCCAACGAGATCGTTTCTGGCAACAACGCCGACCATTTCATCCAGCGTGTAGCTGTGCATTTCGCCCTGAGTGTCTTCGACCCAGTCGACATATCTCTGACCGGCATAGGGTGCGTTGGCGGTCGCGGGAACATTCGTATTGCCCACGTCAAAAACGCCAGCGCGGTGGCGCAAAAGTTGCTCGATCGTGATGCGATCTTTGTATGGAATTGCGAAATCCGGTGTGGCGGGCACATAGGGGCGCGTTGTCCCGGGGATATTCGCAGTCAACACCTGCTTGATGTCGAGCATCCCACGCTGCTGGAGCAGCATGACCGCGGCGGCTGTGAATGTCTTGGTCGTGCTCGCACCGCGAAAGTACGTGTCAGCTGTCGCGCCGTCGAGCGTGCTCGCGAAGTACTCGCCATCCGGCGAAATGACCGCTATCGAGAGCCCGCCAGGCAAAGAGGATGCAAACTTCCCCCATTGGCTGTCCACCACACGTGTGAGCTTGGCTTCGGCGGACTCCGCCGGTGTGTGGCCGCCGCCGCAACTCACGAGCATGCCCGCGCAAGCGATTGCAGTGATGAGGACAAGGGATGAGAGTGGTTTTGTGTAGTGTTTCATGCGTTTTCGCGTGTCATGGTAGCGGCATCGGCGCAGTTGATGGCTTTGACTATAGCCCCGGCACCCCGCTGGCCCCTGCTTCTGCAGGCTCAACCTCTCATCCAATGGCAAGACGACATGCACCATCCTCACCCCGCGCTTGTATGGTGCGCCGCACAATTTCGGTGCATTCCTGCAGACATCGTTTTTAAACAAAGCATGGCCATGACGACCTGAAATAGGGCATATACAGCTCTATATTTCATAGCAACCCCGGTTTGCAAGAGCTGGCACAAGCCTTGCATTAGTCATTGCAGACCCTTCGGGGTCACCACGGCAGCACCACCCAACGGCGGGTGGCGGCAGCCGCTCAACGGACAAAGGCGTCCCCACCCTGCACATGCGGCCCCTGGCTGGCGTGCGCAGCGTGAGGACGCCTTTTTTTATTTTCACGACGCAAGGGGAGCCCCATGACCGAACATCTGAAAACCAGCCTCAACCGCCGCACCGTGCTGCAGGCCGCCACCGTGGGCGCTGTGGGCGTCAGCCCCGCGCTGCGCGCACTTGTCCATGCCCAGGGCTCTGATGCGCCCGAGAAGAAGGAGGTGAAGATCGGCTTCATCCCGCTGACCGACTGCGCCAGCGTGGTGATGGCCTCGGTGCTGGGCTTTGACAAGAAATATGGCGTAACCATCATTCCCACCAAGGAGGCAAGCTGGGCCGGGGTGCGCGACAAGCTGGTGAATGGTGAGCTGGACTTTGCCCATGTGCTGTATGGCCTGGTCTATGGCGTGCACCTGGGCACGGCAGGCCCCAAGAAGGACATGGCGGTACTCATGTCCATCAACAACAACGGGCAGGCGATCTCGCTGTCGAAAGCGCTGGCCGACAAAGGCGCGGTGGATGGCCCCTCGCTGGCCAAGCTGATGGCCAGGGAGAAGCGCGAGTACACCTTTGCGGGCACCTTCCCCACCGGCACGCACGCGATGTGGATGCACTACTGGCTGGCGGCGGCGGGCATCAACCCCATCTCGCAGGCCAAGCTCATCACCGTGCCGCCGCCGCAGATGGTGGCCAACATGCGCGTGGGCAATATGGACGGCTTTTGTGTGGGCGAGCCCTGGAACCACCGCGCCATCATGGACGGCATCGGCATGACCGCCAACACCACGCAGGACATCTGGAAGGACCACCCCGAGAAGGTGCTGGGCACCACGGCCGAGTTTGCGCAGAAGCACCCCAACACCACGCGCGCCGTGATGATGGCGGTGCTGGAGGCCAGCCGCTGGATTGACGCCAGCCTGTCGAACAAGACCAAGATGGCCGAGACCGTGGCGCAGAAGGCCTATATCAACACCAGCGTGGACGCCATCAACCAGCGCATTCTGGGCCGCTACCAAAACGGCATGGGCAAGACCTGGGACGACCCGAACCACATGAAGTTCTTCAACGACGGGGCGGTGAACTTCCCGTACCTGAGCGATGGCATGTGGTTCCTCACCCAGCACAAGCGCTGGGGCCTGCTCAAGAGCCACCCGGACTATCTTGGAGTGGCCAAGCAGGTGAACCGCATCGACCTGTACCAGTCGGTGGCCAGCGCCATGAAGATCAGCGTGCCCAAGGACGCGATGCGCTCGGCCAAGCTGATCGACGGCGTGGTGTGGGACGGCAAGAACCCCGCCCAGTACGCCGACGGTTTCAAGATCAAGGCCTGAAGCCCCCCCACCCTCGCCAGCCCCACCCACACCGGAGATCACCATGGTCAGCGCCGTATTCCATTCCCCGCTGGAGCCCCTGCCGGCCCCACCACAAGAAGCTACAAAATCAATAGCTATCAGCGCTCACCCAGCAAGCGCTACAGGCCAAAAACACTTAAAAATCAAGACCACCCCTTGGGTTGCACATCGCTGGACAGCGCTGTCACGCGCCTTCTGGCAGCGGGTGCTGCCGCCCGCCTGCGGCCTGGCGTTGCTGCTGGGCCTGTGGGCTTTGGTGTCGGCCAGCACGGGCCGCAGCATCCCGGGCCCGCAAGAGACCTGGGTGCAGGCGCTAGAGGTATTCAACGACCCGTTCTACCGCAACGGCCCCAACGACCAGGGCGTGGGCTGGAACGTGCTGATGTCGCTGCAGCGCGTGGCCATCGGCTTTGGCCTGGCGGCGCTGGTGGGCATTCCGGCGGGGTTTGCCATCGGTCGGTTCACTTTTTTGGCACGCATGTTCAACCCGCTGATCGGGCTGCTGCGCCCCGTCTCGCCGCTGGCGTGGCTGCCCATCGGGCTGCTGGTGTTCAAGGGAGCCAACCCGGCGGCCATCTGGACGATTTTCATCTGCTCCATCTGGCCCATGGTCATCAACACCGCCACGGGCGTGCAGCGCGTGCCGCAGGACTACCTGAACGTGGCCCGCGTGCTGCAGTTGAGCGAATGGAAGGTGCTCACCCGCATCCTGTTCCCCTCGGTGCTGCCCTACATGCTGACCGGCGTGCGCCTGGCCGTGGGCACGGCGTGGCTGGTGATCGTGGCGGCCGAAATGCTGACCGGCGGCGTCGGCATCGGCTTCTGGGTATGGGACGAGTGGAACAACCTGAACGTGAAGAACATCATCATCGCCATCTTCGTGATCGGCATCGTAGGGCTGGCGCTGGAATACGCCCTCATCCGGCTCGCCACGGCATTGACTTTTGAAGAGGTGAAAGCATGAACGCGTCCCTGACCACCAAGTTCATCGAGATCCAGGACGTGGAGCAGACCTTCAAGACGGCCAAGGGCCTGTTCCCGGCATTGCAGGGCATCGACCTGACGATTGCCAAGGGCGAGTTCGTGGCGCTCATCGGGCATTCCGGCTGCGGCAAGTCCACGTTGCTGAACCTGATTGCGGGACTGACCACGCCCACTGCGGGCACCCTGCTGTGCGCCAACAAGGAAATCAAGGGCCCCGGCCCCGAGCGCGCCGTGGTGTTCCAAAACCATTCCCTGCTGCCCTGGCTGACCTGCTTTGACAACGTCTACCTGGCCGTGGAGCGCGTTTTTGGCCGCAAGGAGAACAAGGCACGGCTGCGCGAGCGCACCGCTGCCGCCCTGGCGCTGGTGGGCCTGGAG
>JAUYGP010000499.1 GCA_030690515.1 Giesbergeria sp. | reverse complement strand
GCAATCACGTCGCGGATCGACTCGGCGCCGGTCATCATGGTGACGATGCGGTCCAGGCCAAAAGCCAGGCCACCGTGCGGGGGTGCGCCGTATTGCAGCGCGTCGAGCAGGAAGCCAAACTTTTGCTGCGCTTCTTCGGGCGTGATCTTGAGTGCGTCGAACACTTTTTGCTGCACATCAGCGCGGTGGATACGCACCGAGCCGCCACCCATTTCCCAGCCGTTCAGCACCATGTCGTAGCCCTTGGAGATGCACTTCTCGGGCGCGGTAACCATGTAGTCCTCATGCCCATCCTTGGGCGCCGTGAACGGATGGTGCACGGCCACCCAGCGGTCGTTTTCTTCGTCTTGCTCGAACATGGGGAAGTCCACCACCCACAGCGGTGCCCAGCGGTCTTCGAACAAGCCGTTTTTCTTGCCAAATTCGCTGTGGCCGATCTTGATGCGCAGCGCACCAATGGCGTCGTTGACGACCTTTTCCTTGTCGGCACCGAAGAAAAGCAAATCACCGTCTTGTGCACCAGTGCGCTTCAAGATTTCGGCAATTGCGGCGTCGTGGATGTTTTTCACGATGGGGCTCTGCAAGCCATCACGCCCCTTCGCCAGCTCATTAACCTTGATGTAGGCCAGGCCCTTGGCGCCGTAAATCTTGACGAACTCGGTGTAGCCGTCAATCTCGCCACGCGAGAGGCCGCCCGTCTCACGCGCGCCGCCGGGGACGCGCAGGGCCACAACGCGGCCCTTCTTCATGTTGGCGGCGCCCGAGAACACCTTGAAGTCCACGTCCTTCATCACATCGGTGAGTTCGGTGAATTCGAGCTTCACGCGCAGGTCGGGCTTGTCTGAGCCAAAGCGATAGGCTGCGTCCTGGTAGGTCATGACTGGGAACTCGCCCAGATCCACGCCCAGCGTGTTCTGGAACACGGTCTTGATCATCTCTTGCGTCAGGTCGCGGATGTCCTGCTCTTCCATGAACGATGTTTCGATATCGATCTGGGTGAACTCAGGCTGGCGGTCGGCGCGCAGATCTTCGTCGCGGAAGCACTTGGTAATCTGGTAGTAGCGATCAAAACCGGCCACCATCAGCAATTGCTTGAACAACTGGGGCGACTGGGGCAGCGCGAAGAACTGGCCGTCGTGCACGCGGCTGGGCACGAGGTAGTCGCGCGCACCTTCGGGCGTGCTCTTGGTGAGCATGGGAGTTTCAATGTCCACGAAACCATGCGTATCGAGGAACTTGCGCACTTCCATGCTGACGCGGTAGCGCAGCATGAGGTTGTTCTGCATGTAGGGGCGGCGCAGGTCGAGCACGCGGTGCGTGAGGCGTGTGGTTTCCGACAGGTTCTCCTCGTCGATCTGGAAGGGCGGCGTCACCGAGGGGTTGAGTACCTTCAGCTCATGGCACAGCACCTCGATCTTTCCGCTCTTGAGGTTCTCATTGATGGTGCCCGTCGGGCGCTCCCGTACCAGGCCTTTGACCTGCACGCAGAACTCATTGCGCACATCTTCGGCGGTGGCGAACATGTCGGCACGGTCGGGGTCACAGACAACTTGCACATAACCTTCGCGATCGCGCAGGTCAATAAAGATCACACCACCATGGTCACGGCGGCGGTTCACCCAGCCAGAGAGGGTGACGGTTTGGCCCAGCAGGGCTTCGGTCACAAGACCGCAATAGTGAGAGCGCATGGCCATGGCAGAACTTCCGGCACCCGAAGGGGCGCATTAAAAAGATTATGAGGATGTCTCAAGAACCGGGTCGCTAGGGGCGACCACGCCCATGGAGACGATGTAACGCAGCGCGGCATCCACGCCCATGTCGAGCTCGATGCAGTCGCTCTTGCGCACCATCACGAAATACCCCCCCGTGGGATTGGGCGTGGTGGGCACGTACACGCTGACGAACTCGTCGCGCAGGTAGGCTGCCACTTCACCGCTGGGAGCACCGGTGATGAAAGCCACCGTCCACACGCCCTCGCGCGGCCACTGCACCAGCACGGCGGTGCGAAAAGCATTGCCGCCTTCGGAAAACAAAGTATCCGACACCTGTTTGACACTGGAATAAATGGAGCGGACGACCGGAATGCGGCTCACCACACGGTCGCCCCATTGCAGCAACTTGCGCCCGGCAAAATTGCTGGTGGTGCCCCCCACGACCAAGAGAATCAGCAAGGTCAGCAGGACACCGAAACCTGGAATATGAAACCCCAGCAAGCGATCAGGGTGCCACGCCACGGGAAGAATCAGCAGGGTCTGGTCCAGCAACCCGACAATCCAGTTGAGCACCGCGACGGTGATCGCTCCAGGAACGATCACCAACAAACCGGTAAAAAACCATTTACGCAGCGGGGCCATCAGGACTTTCAGGGCGTAGGTGTAGTGCTTGCGGCGGGCGCAGGGGTGGCCGCCGGAGCGCTTGCACCAGGGTCCTTGGCCGCGGGATCCGCTTTGGTGGAACTACTGGCAGCGGTGTCCGCAGCAGGCGCCGAGGGGGCCGCTCCTCCCCGGAAATCAGTGGCATACCAGCCCGACCCCTTGAGCTGAAAGCCCGCAGCCGTCACTTGCTTGGAGAACGCCTCTGCGCCGCAGGCCGGGCAGACCGTTAGCAAGGGATCTGAGATTTTTTGCAGCACATCCTTGGCATGGCCACAGGAGCCGCATTTGTAGGCGTAAATTGGCATGTCGTGAGCCTGGATTGAAAGTGCAAAGCCTTCAATTATAGGCGGCGGCACCCGAAATCAAGAGGCGGCCTGCACCGCGCTCAGGCGGAGCTGCCTTCATAGTGGTGCACATGGCCTTTGTGGTCGGGAATGAACTGGGGCGCCAGCGACCCCACCACCATGCCGACCAGGGCAGCCAGTACGCCCGCCAGTTGCTGTGGAAACGCTTCCGACAACATGGGGCTGGCCACAAACAACAGCCAGACCCCCAGCCCCATGGCAACCGCTGCCAGCGCACCCTGGGTGGTGGCGCGCGTCCAGTACAGGCCAAAAACCAGCGGCACGAACGCACCCACCAAAGGCACCTGGTAGGCACCAGACACCATTTCATAGATCGACGTGCCCTGCATGGTGATGGCATAGGTCAGTACGCAGGCCGTGAACACCAGCACCGAGACCCGCATGGCCTTGAGCGTGACGGCATCGCTCATGCCAGGACGCAGGTTGCGCAGGATATTCTCGACAAAAGTGGTTGAAGGCGCCAGCAAGGTCGCCGACGCCGTGGACATGATGGCCGACAGCAACGCCCCAAAGAAAGCGATCTGCAGCACCAGAGGCATGCGCTCCATTACGAGCGTGGGCAGTACCTTCTGGGGGTCGTCCTTGAGCAGGGCCTGGGTGGCCTCCGGCATGATCAGCACAGCGGCCGTCACCACGAACATCGGAATAAACGCAAACAACAGGTAAAGCGTGCCACCGATGACCGGGCCAATGCGTGCCGTGCGGGCGCTGTTGGACGACATGACGCGCTGGAACACGTCCTGCTGCGGAATAGAACCCAGCATC
>JAUYGP010000496.1 GCA_030690515.1 Giesbergeria sp. | reverse complement strand
CGCCGCAAGAACAACCCGCTGCTGGTGGGCGAGGCCGGCGTGGGCAAGACCGCCATTGCCGAGGGCCTGGCCTGGCGCATCACGCAAAACGACGTGCCCGAGATTCTGGCCGAAGCCGTGGTGTATTCGCTCGACATGGGTGCCTTGCTGGCGGGCACGAAGTACCGGGGTGATTTTGAGCAGCGCCTCAAGGGCGTTCTCAAGTCCCTCAAGGACAAGCCC
This sequence comes from Giesbergeria sp., assembly GCA_030690515.1. Classification (GTDB taxonomy): domain Bacteria; phylum Pseudomonadota; class Gammaproteobacteria; order Burkholderiales; family Burkholderiaceae_C; genus Simplicispira. Next base: position 5,631 of record JAUYGP010000496.1, on the reverse strand, counting down.
AACGCCATCCTGTTCATCGACGAGATCCACACGCTGATCGGTGCGGGTGCGGCCTCCGGGGGCACGCTCGATGCGTCCAACCTGCTCAAGCCGGCGCTCAGCTCCGGCGCACTCAAGTGCATTGGCGCCACCACCTTTACCGAATACCGAGGCATCTTTGAAAAAGACGCTGCGCTGTCGCGCCGTTTCCAGAAGGTGGACGTGGTTGAGCCTAGCGTGCAGGAGACCATCGACATCCTCAAGGGCCTGAAATCGCGCTTTGAAGAGCACCACAGCGTCAAGTATTCGGCCGCCGCTCTGCAGGCCGCCGCCGAGTTGAGCGCCAAGTACATCAATGACCGCCATTTGCCCGACAAGGCCATTGACGTGATCGACGAGGCCGGTGCGGCCCAGCGCATCCAGGTGCCCAGCAAGCGCAAGAAGACCATTGGCAAGACCGAAATTGAAGAAATCGTGGCAAAAATTGCCCGCATTCCCCCGGCCAACGTGTCCAACGATGATCGGGGCAAGCTGCAGGTGCTGGAGCGCGACCTGAAAAGCGTGGTGTTTGGTCAGGACAAGGCGCTGGAAGTGCTGGCGTCCGCCGTCAAGATGGCACGTTCGGGTCTGGGCAAGGGCGACAAGCCGATTGGCTCGTTCCTGTTCAGTGGCCCCACGGGCGTGGGCAAGACCGAAGCCGCCAAGCAACTCGCCTACATCCTGGGTATCGAGCTGATCCGCTTTGACATGTCGGAATACATGGAGCGCCACGCCGTCAGTCGCATGATTGGTGCGCCTCCGGGCTACGTGGGCTTTGACCAGGGCGGCCTGCTGACCGAGGCTGTCACCAAGAAGCCGCACTCCGTGTTGCTGCTCGACGAAATCGAGAAAGCGCATCCGGATATCTTCAATGTGCTGCTGCAGGTCATGGACCATGGCACGCTGACGGACAACAACGGACGCAAGGCCGACTTCCGCAACGTCATCATCATCATGACGACGAATGCGGGCGCCGAAACCATGAACAAGGCCACCATTGGCTTTACCAACCCGCGCCAGGCGGGCGACGAAATGGGCGACATCAAGCGCTTGTTCACGCCTGAGTTCCGCAACCGTCTGGACGCCATCGTCAGCTTCAAGGCGCTCGATGAGCAGGTTATCCTGCGCGTGGTGGACAAGTTCCTGCTACAGCTCGAAACGCAGCTGGCCGAGAAGAAGGTGGAAGTGACCTTCACCGACACGCTGCGCAAGTACCTGGCCAAGAAGGGCTTTGACCCCCTCATGGGCGCCCGCCCCATGCAGCGCCTGATCCAGGACACCATCCGTCGCGCCCTGGCCGACGAGCTGCGGTTTGGCCGCTTGCAAGACGGCGGCCGCCTGACGGTGGACATGGAGGTCAAGACCGACGAGAAGGGGGTCGAAACGGGCGATGTGCAGCTTGACATTCAGCCGCTGCCCAAGAAGGAACGATCGGCCAAGTCGGAGCCTGCGGAGCCTGAAGAAGCTACAGCGGACTGATCGCCTTTGCGCACCCACAAAAAACCCCGGTAAACATTGTTTTGCCGGGGTTTTTTTGTGGGGATGGCCTGTTTCAGTCCGGCGGCAAACTGTCCAGCAGCAAGCGGCGGACGTTGCCACCCATGATGTCGGCAATGTCGCTTTCACTGAAGCCTGCCTCCAGCAAGCCCTGGGTGATGAGTACCAGTCCGGTCGTATCGAAAGGCGCGCGGATCGCACCGTCAAAATCCGAACCCAGGGCCACATGTTTCACTCCCGCCAGGTCCACGGTGTGGCGGATGGCCTTGACGATGGCCTCGGTGCCCAGTGCACACACGGCCCCTTGAAAATAGGCGATACCAATGACGCCGCCCTGCGCGGCAATAGCCTGGACATGTGCGTCGCTCAGGTTGCGCGGGCCTGGGCAGGTGCCTTGCACACCGGTGTGTGACACCACCACGGGCCGCGTGGCCATAGCCAGCACATCGTCGACAACGCGGGGCGAGGCATGGGCCAAGTCGACCAACATGTGCTTTTCCTCCAGCCTGCGCACTACCTGGCGGCCCAGGGAAGTCAGCCCACCCTTGTTCCAGCCGTGGGCTGAGCCACCAATCTCGTTGTCGAAGAAGTGCGTCAGCCCAGCCATGCGGAAACCAGCGTCGTAGAGCCGGTCGACGTTTTCCAGCTTTCCTTCCAGCGGGTGCAGGCCTTCCGTGGCCAGCACGGCGGCCAGCAGGCCCTTGGAGCGGTCTTGGGTCTGCAGAATATCCTGCAGATCGGCACGCGTGCGCACGATGCGCATCTGGCCTGCGCTGTCACGCGCGGCGGCATGGAGTTTTTCACTCTGAAAAAGCGCGCGTTCCAGCAGACTGTTCCAGGTGCGGCGCGGCCAGCGCTGTGCCATGGCCAGCATGGTGATGCTGTCAGTGTCCGAGGCATTGCGCTCGAAATTCATATTTTTCGGCGTCTTGGTCACCGTGGCAAACACCTGCAAGGCCACGCGCCCTTCCTGCAGGCGCGGCAGATCGCTGTGGCCATAACCGTGGCGCGTAAGCAGGTCGCGCGACCACAGCAAGGCATCGTCGTGCATATCGGCGATGAACAACTGCTCATGCAGGTCTTTGGCCTGGCCACTGGCCGAGTAGGGCGGGGCGTGCTTGACACTGTTCATCCGGCTATCCACATAGGCAGGAAGAACCAGGGTGACGCCGATCGTGGCAAGAAAAAGGACAGCGATGGCAACGAGTAGTGCGCGCATGGTGAAGGCCTGTGGCAGTGGTTCTGGCTCAGTTTACAGGGCGTGCCGCAGCAGGCCCCAAGGGGTGGATCACCGGTTACAGTTGGTGCAGGCGTCTTTCTTTTTTTGCTGCGCATGTCCAACCACACCTTCCTCTGGCACGACTACGAAACTTTTGGCGCCAACGCCCGGCGTGACCGGCCTGCGCAGTTTGCCGCCATCCGCACCGATGCCGAGTTGAACGAGATCGGCGAGCCGGTCATGCTGTACTGCAAGCCGACCAACGACTACCTGCCCGACCCCGAGGCCTGCCTCATCACCGGCATCACGCCGCAAGTTGCCTGGGAGCGCGGCGTGCCCGAGCGCGAGTTTGCGGCCCGCATCGAGGCCGAGATGGCGCAGCCCGGCACCATAGGCGTGGGCTACAACACCATCCGGTTCGACGATGAGATCACGCGCTTCATGTTTTGGCGCAACCTGATCGACCCCTATGCGCGCGAATGGCAAAACCAGTGCGGCCGCTGGGATTTGCTCGACGTGGTGCGCCTGGCCTATGCGCTGCGGCCGGGCGGCATGGTCTGGCCCACCAAAGAGGATGGCACGCAGAGCTTCAAGCTCGAGCACCTGAGCCAGGCCAACGGCCTGCTGCACGAGGCCGCGCACGATGCGCTGTCGGACGTGCGCGCCACAATCGCGCTGGCGCGGCTGCTTCGCCAGCACAACCCCCGGCTGTTTGACTTTGCGTTCAGCCTGCACAAGAAGGACCGCGTGGCCGCTGAGCTGCGCCTGCCCGCCACGGCGCAGACGGCACGGCCTTTTCTGCATGTTTCGGGCATGTTCCCTGCGGAACGCGGGTGCCTGGCTGTGATGTGGCCGCTGGCCAGCCACCCGACCAACAAGAACGAAATCATCGCCTGGGATCTGGCGCACGACCCGCGTGAATTGGCCACGCTCGACGCCGATACCCTGCGCCTGCGCATGTTCACCCGGGCCGCAGACCTGCCAGAAGGCGTCACGCGCCTGCCCATCAAGACGGTGCACCTGAACAAGTCGCCCATGGTGGTGGGCAATGTGAACACGTTGACCCCCGCCCTGGCACAGCGCTGGGGCATTGACCTGGCCCAGGCTGCGGCGCACACAGAGGTGGCCCGCGCGCTGCCCGACATGAGCGCCATCTGGCCTGCCGTCTTCGCGCGCCCGCAAGAGCCCGCTCCCGATGTGGAGCAGGACCTGTACGGCGGTTTCGTCGGCAACACCGACCGCCGCCGCCTCAACGACCTGCGCGCCATGACGGGCGAGCAGCTGGCCCGCACCCGCGCCGCTTTTGACGACCCGCGCCTGGGTGAACTGCTGTGGCGCTACCGCGCCCGCAACTTCCCCGAAAGCCTGTCGCCCGAAGAAGTGCAGCGCTGGGACGTGCACCGCGCAGCATGCCTGTTTGACGGCCAGGGCGGTGCGCGCACGGTGGAGCAGTTGTTTACCGAGATCGATCAGCTTTCCGAAACCGCCGACGAGCGTGCCGAAACCATCCTGGGCGCGCTCTACGACTGGGCGGAAGCCATCGCACCGGAGCGTTGACATGGCAGAACCCACCAGTATCGGCAAATACCGCATCGAGCGCGAGCTGGGTCGGGGCGCCAGCGGGGTGGTGTATCTGGCACTCGATGGTTTTCGGGGGCGGCGCGTGGCCATCAAGCAGTTGCATGCCCACCTGCTGGCGGACCCGGTGCAGGCCCACCGCCACCGCCGCCAGATGCGCAACGAGGCTGCGCTGGCAGCGCGCTTGCGCCATCCGCACATCGTGCGCCTGCTCGATGCCGACGAGGAGGCCGACCCGCCCTATCTGGTGCTGGAATATGTGCAGGGCCGCCCGCTGTCGGGCTTTGCCGCGCCCGACGCCCTGCTGCCCGTAGCGCAGGTGCTCGATATCGCTTTCAAATGCGGCCATGCGCTTGAATACGCGCAGCGCCAGGGGCTGGTGCACCGCGACATCAAGCCCGCCAACATCCTGTTGACCGACGATGGAGAGGTCAAACTGGTGGATTTTGGTGCGGCCCTGGCCGTGCGCAGCGAGGCCACGCAGCTTGCCGGCCTGGTGGGGACACCCTCGTACATGTCGCCCGAGCAGGTACGCGAAGAGCCGCTCACGCACCACAGCGACATGTTCTCGCTGGCCGTGGTGGTGTACGAGCTGCTCACGGGCCGCCGCCCCTTCGATGGGGAAACCGACTACGCCACGCTCTACCGCATCAGCAACGACGCGCCCACGCCGCCCAGCCTGCTGCGCGCATCGTTACCGCCCGCACTGGACCAATGGCTGCTGCGCGCCCTGGCCAAACCGGCCCACCAGCGCTATGCCACCTGGGGCGACTGGACCGACGCCCTGACCGCGCTGAACCAGAGCCTGCCCCGCCAGCGCTCGCAAGACACTGAAACCGAGCGCTTCACGCGCTTGCGCGCGTTGCCGTTTTTTGCAGATTTTCATGACGTGGCGCTGTGGGAGTTGATGCGCCTGGGCAACTGGCGCCGCCTGCCGCATGGCACGGTGCTGATGCGCGAGAACACGCCGGGCGATTCCTTCTGCGTCATCATCGAAGGCCACGTCACCGTCAGCCGCCAGGGCTGGAACCTCAGCACCCTGGGCCCCGGCGTCACCCTGGGTGAGATGACCTACCTGCGGCCCGACAACAAGCTGCGCACCGCCACAGCCGTGGCAGAGTCCGAGGTGCTGGTGCTCAAGGTACGCAACCCGGCGCTGCGCGGGGCCTCCGAGGATTTGCAGTCGCGTTTTGACAAAGCCTTCATCAAGCTCTTGGTGGGGCGCCTGATTGCCACCAACGAACAACTGGCCGAGTGGGACCTGGTGACGGTGCCGTCCAACGACAAGGGTTGACGGGCACCTCGGTATCACAAATGTT
>JAUYGP010000483.1 GCA_030690515.1 Giesbergeria sp. | reverse complement strand
GACCCGCAGCGCTTTGACGCCACCATGGGCACCGACTTCCTCTCCCGCATGTCCGAGCTGGCCAGCGCTGCGCTGCAGCGGCTGAAGTGAAGCCCCCCCTGAGTCGCCTGCGGCGCCCTCCCCCCCAAAGGGGACCTTGCTGCGGGGCGGCCCTTGCTCGGCGTCCCGCGCTGGCGCTGCGCCCGTTGCAGCGGCCCGGCCCTTTCGCTTGGGTCGGCCGCCCGGTGTTCTTCATGGCCGGTTGAACCCATGCCCGACGCTCTGCCCACACCGCCGCCCACCGACCCACTGGTGCTGCGCTACCTGGAGCATGTACGCGTCGAAAAGCGGCTGGCCGCGCGCACGCACACCCTCTACACCCTCGACCTTGAAAGGCTCTCGCAGTTTGCGGCCGGGGTCAACGTGCCGCTATTGCAATTGCAGACCGCCCACATCCGCCGCTTTGTGGCGCAGATGCACAGTGGCGGGCGCAGTGGGCGCGGCATTGCGCTCATTCTCTCGGGCTGGCGCGGTTTCTTCGTCTGGGCCACCCGTCAGGGGCTGACCGGGCACAACCCGGTGCAGGACGTGCGCGCCCCGAAGGCGCCCAAACCCCTGCCCAAGGCATTGGGCGTGGACGACGCAGTACGCCTGGCCAACTACGCCGAGGGCGGCGCAGACCCCTGGCTGGAGGCGCGAGACGCGGCCATGGTCGAGCTGCTCTATGGCTGCGGTCTGCGCGTGGGCGAACTGGTGGGGCTGGACGCCGCCGCCGGCCCCGATACCGAGCGCCTGGGCCGAGGCTGGATCGACCTGCAGGGCGCCGAGGCCCATGTGCTGGGCAAGGGCAGCAAACGCCGCAGCCTACCCGTGGGCGCTGCGGCGCTGCAGGCGCTACAGGCCTGGCTGCAACTGCGCGCCACGCCCTTTGCACCCGGCGCGCTGGACACCGCCTTGTTCGTGGGCCAGCGCGGCAAGCGGCTGTCGGCGCAGTCGGTCTGGCTGCGCCTGCGCCAGCGCAGCGGGCAGGCCGGCCTGACCACGCCTGTGCACCCGCACATGCTGCGCCACTCGTTCGCCAGCCACCTGCTGCAATCGAGCGGCGACCTGCGCGCCGTGCAGGAGCTGCTGGGACACGCCAGCATCACCACCACGCAGGTGTACACCCGGCTGGATTACCAGCACCTGGCCAAGGTGTACGACCAGGCCCACCCGCGGGCGCGGCGCAAGTGAAGTTCTTGCGGCAAAGCAAAAGGTGTAGCGATGCCTTTCGTTACACTGCCGCGATGTCCGCCACCCGCATGCACCGCATCCTCATCGCCTGGTCGGCGATGCTGGCGATCATGTTCGGCGCGCTGGCGCCCACCCTGGCCCATGCGCTGACCTCTGGCAGCGATCGTGGCGTGGGAATGGAGGTCTGCGGCAGCACGGGCATGTTCCTGATGGCTGCCGAGGCAACGCCGTCCGATGAAGATGGCTCAGCCGATCCACAGGCTCGGCAGCAACACTGCCTCTGGTGCAGTCTGCATGCCTCCAACGTGGCTGTGCCAGTGCAGGCTATCGTCACCACACCCCTGCTGCGCTGCGCCCAGGAAATGCCGCCCGCGTTCTACCGCGTGGGCTTCACGTCCGCAGTCTGGCGCAAAGCGCTTTCGCGCGCCCCCCCTCTGGCCTGAACGCTCTTTAAGAGGCCGCGAGCACGGTAGGTGCCCGCGCGTTGGGTTTGTCGCAGCATAGGGGGGCAGGTGCCTCAGCGTTCTATTTTTTTCCTGTTCGATACCGGTCTGGCCCTGCACGGCGGGCGCCAGCGTGCGCGTGCACTGATGTGTCGCGGACTGTTGTGGATCCTGCTGTTTTCGGCCTTTCAGGGTCTTCTGGGGGCGTTGCTGGTCTCGACGCTGGCCAGTGGCCCCGTCACAGAAGTCTGCACGCCACAGGGTATGCAGTGGGTGTCCATGGAGAGGGCTGCAGAGAGTAACGACGCCCCGGCTCCTGTCCCGGGGCTGGGACCGACCTGCGCCTGGTGCATGGCCCACGTGGCCGTGTTGATCGATTCTTCCGGGAACTTGCCATCGCACTTGGTGGCTGCGCCACAGGTGCTGCCGGGCCTCCATGGCGTGGATGCAACGCATTCTTCCGATCGCAGGGACAGGGTGCTGCTCATGGCACCCATGCGCGCTCCGCCGCCCTGGTGGAGTTGAAACGGTGGCTGTTACCGGAGGTGCTCATGGCCCCCGGTGAAGCGCGTCTTTTTCGCCTGCATTGTCCGCTGGACTGAAGCCGTCGCCCGGTGCTGGGCATGGCGTGCGGGCGCGTCTGGTTCGTTCTGGGCGTTCTCTTCTATTCCTGTACCTGAATTCACAGAGGTTTTCATGTTGCGTCTTTCTTCCGTCAGTCTGGCCTGCCTGGGTGCCATGGGCCTGTGCCCACTGGCCTATGCCCAGCCCACCGATGCCCTCGGGCCCATCACCATCACGGGCTCGGCCATCGATGACCGTTTTTCCTCGTCGGCCACAGACCCGGTGTCCAGCATCACGATTTCGCGCAAGCAGGTGGAGGAGCAACACGCCAAGAACCTGATCGAAGTACTGCGCAGCGTCAGCGGCGTGACGGCCGATTTGCAGGGGGATGGCGAGACCGTCAAGATCAAGCTGCGCGGTGTCGAGAACCAGCGCTACATGGGGGAAAAACCCGGTGTGGCGATCATCATTGACGGAGTGCCCGTGTTCGAGCGCACCGGTAAGGTCAACATCGATATCGACAACATCGAGTCGATCAAGGTCATCAAAGGCAGTGCGTCCTACCTGTACGGCGAGGATGCGCTGGCCGGGGCCGTGGTCATCACCACCAAGCGGGGGGCGGGTCAGCAGGGCATCAAGGCTGAAACCGATGTGGGTTCCTCTGGCTACCGGCGCGCCTCGGTTCGCGCAGGCTTTGCCATGGACGATGTGACGGGGCACATCCAGTACAGCGACCGCGACCAGGATGGTTATTACTTCATGTCACGCACTTACAGCAAAACCTTTTCAGGCAATCTGAAGTACGCGCTGGATGCAAAAAGCGATCTGAGCTTTGGTTTCGAGAAGTCGGATCGCTTTCGGGACCGCGAAGGTAGCGTGACCGGAGAGACCAATGCCTTGAATGACCCCAAAGGCGTGGATGGCGGGCGAGGGTACAGCCGCAACTTCAATGTGGCGTTGAGCCGATACAACCTGACGTATTCCAACGATCTGGACGATCGTTCCAATTTCCTGGCGGTGCTGTACCAGTACCAGGACGACACCTCTTTTTGGTATGCGCCGATGCGCTTTACGGCCACGGGGGCGAGCACTTCCGCTGCGCAAGACTACAGCGCCATCACAGACTATTCACAGATCCAGCGCGGCCTCAAGACAGAATTTCGCACACGATTCGACCGATTGGCGCTCATGGGCGGGTTGGAGGTTAAACGCGGTACTTTTGTAAACCATTCAGAAGCACTCAATAGCTACCGTTCACGTCCGACGGGGCCGGTGACGACCGCCGGGACCGTGCTGAGTGACGACGATACCGTCGAGACCAACCAGGCTCTTTACGGAGAAGCGAAGTACGGCCTGACGGATAAAACCGTGGCCACCTTCAACCTGCGCCATGACCGCATCGGTGTGCGCTTCAATGCCCTGCCAGTCGCTGGCAACGGCAATCAAACCGTGAATGAGGGCAAGGATTTTGATGTGAGCAGCTATCGCCTGGGCCTCACACATGCATTGGACAAGGATACTTCGCTGCATGCCGCCATCTCGACGGGCTTTCGTGCACCCACGGCCGAGCAGCTTTACCGGGGGCAGACCACCACCAACGCGCTGGTGCAGGGCAACCCTGACCTGAAGCCGGAAAAGGCCACAAGTTTCGAGATCGGTCTCAAACACCAGATGCAACTGGCGGGCTGGCCGTCGAGCCTGAATGCCGCAGTGTTCCAGGTCGATCGCAAGGATTTCATCCTTGACAGCAACGGCCAGTACGCGGGCACCAACAACCCGGCGGGCGGCGGTTCGCAGTTTCGCAATATCGGGGGAGCGCGAAGCCGCGGGCTGGAGTTGGAGCTGCGCACACAGCCGCACCGCCAATGGTCGTTCGATGCGGCCTATACCTTCCTGGATTCCTGGTTCACCCGGTACGACAGCTACTACCAGACCTATGGGAACGCCAATGGCACCTATGTCGCCAATCCCACGGCAGCGCAACGCGCCAACCCTGGCTTTTGGCAGAGCAACTTCACGGTGGGTCAGTTCAACAACACGGGCAAAAAAATCCCGCGCACGTCGCCCCATCAGGTCAATCTGCGGGCCAACCACACGCCGGCTCCCGGCTGGATGCTCAGCGGCGAGATCGACTACAAGGGCACATCCTGGGCCGATGAAATCAACCAGGAAAAACTCCCCGGCCGCACCCTGCTGCACCTCACGGCGCAGTACAGCACCAAGATCTCTTCCTGGCCCGGGGCGCGCCTGAGCGCCTATGTCCGTCTGGAAAACGTATTCGACAAGCGCTACTACGTCACCTCGCGCGGCTCGGGTGACTCCAACATGGATGGTCGCTACGACCGTGAAGATCCCTCCATCGTGGTGGACCCCGGCCGTGCCTGGCGCATCGGCCTGAACCTGCAGTTCTGAGGCGCCGCCATGAACAACTTCAAGACACTGGTGGAGTGGGGCGTGATTGGTTTGCTGCTGGCCCTCAGCGCATGGGCGGTGGCCGTGGCGATGGAGCGCTGGCGCTTCTATCGCCAGGTGCAGGTGACCGGCTACGGCAGCCGTGTGCGGCTGGAGACCGATCTCACGCGTCGCCTCAACGTGATCGGCTCGGTGGCAGCCAATGCGCCCTACATCGGCTTGCTGGGCACGGTGCTGGGCATCATGCTGACCTTCGAGGCGCTGGGCCACAGCGGGGATATGGATGTCAAGACCATCATGACCGGTCTGGCCCTGGCCCTCAAGGCCACGGCCGTGGGCATTGGTGTGGCCATTCCCTGCGTGGGGCTGAACAACGCGCTGCGCCGCGTGGTGCGCGTCAAGCTCGCCGAGTTCGACGAAGCCCGGGGAGGGTAGCCATGGACGATGACGATATCGACTCGATCAACGTTGTTCCGCTGGTGGATGTGATGCTGGTGTTGCTCACCATCGTATTGACCACGGCCACCTTCGTGGTGACGGGGCGCATTCCGGTGGATCTGGCGCAGTCAGCGCAATCAGCGCCGGCCACGCCAGCGCCCGTGGTGCTCACGCTCACGCGCGACAAGCAGCTCTATCTCAATGACACACGGGTGGTGGAACTGGAGCAGGCGCTGGCGGCCTTCAAGCGCGACCAATCCGTGACCGTGCGGGCCGATGGTGCACTGGTGTTGACGGATTTCGTCGAGCTGGTGGACCGCGTGAAGGCGCTGGGTTTCCAGAAGGTGGCGCTGGAGGTGCGCCGGACATGACCGCCATGACATTGCCTGTGCCTGGCGGGCACCTGATGCGCCGCGACTGGCTGGTTTCCATGGTTTTGCATGGGGCGTTGTTGGGGGGTGTTTTCTGGCTGGCCGCCGTTCCTGTTCCCCAGGTGCAGCGCCTGGACGTTGCGCTGCGCTGGGCCGCTCCCGAGCCGGTGCCCCAGGACCCGCCGCAGGTGGAGCCGATTCCTGTGGCGCCGCCGCCTATGCAGGTTCCACGAGTGCGCCCGATCGAGCCGCAGCGCCCCAAGGTGCAAGCGCCCAAGCCCAGGCCTCAGGCACCCGCCGAGGTGTTTGATTCAGCTCCATTGCAGTCAGAGCCTGCGGTGGCGTTGCCGACAGCGCCCGTGGCCCCTGCGGCTGCGCCAGTGCAGGCGGCGCCCGAGGCGGTCGCGTCCACTCCTCCGGCTCCCCGTGCGCCCACCGTAGCCGACGACCAGGCCTACCAGCAGTGGCGCACACGCCTGGAGCAGGCCTTGCTGCAAAGCAAGCGCTACCCCACAGGTGCGCGCCGCATGGGCCAGACCGGCACCGTGGTGGTCCACCTGCGCATTGCCGCCGACGGTAGTTTGCTGCACTGCATGCTGCACCACTCATCGGGGTTCAAGGTGCTGGACCAGGCGGCCGAACAACTGGTGCGCAGCGTGGCGCAGTCACTGGGTGCACAGGTGCCCCCAGGGCGTTCTGCCGACCTGCGCATTCCTATCGTTTACGAATTGACGGAGTCCTGAGATGCCGAGATGGATATGGATGATTGCAGTGCTGCTGTGCGCACAGGCGGCGCCGGTGATGGCGGCCGACAAGGTGGCTCTGATCAGCAGCACCATGGTGCTGGAGCGCAAATTCACGCTCATGCAGGAGGCCGCACGCGCCCAGGGCGTGGAGTTGGCTTGGACGCAGGTGGATGCGGAAGGCGAGAAGGGCGTGGCCCGCGTGCTCGATGGTGCGCGCATGGTGATCGTTGACGCACCGCGCAACGAAGACCAGGCCCTGGTCGAACGATTGGCCGGCCCCCAGATGCGCGCTGCGCGCCTGTCGGGGGTCAGCATCAACGTGATGAGCCCGCCTGTACGGCTGCGTTCTATGGGGCTGCCGCAGGCGCAGGCCCAGCGGGTGTTCGAGTACTACGTCGGCGGTATGCGCACCAACCATGAGCGCTTGTTCCAATATCTCAAGGCGGTGATGAACGGCAGCGATGCCAGCGCCGTGCTCCCACCCGTGGCTCTGCCCAATGGAGGCGTTTACCACCCGGACTATGACAAGGGGGTGTTTGCCGACCTGCGGACCTACCTCGCCTGGTGGCAGGCCCGCAAAGGCGGCGCCGCGTCGGACGCACCCGTGATCGGTATGGAGATGTCGTCGAGCTACCTGTCCGACGGGCAGACCCGCGTGCTGGACGAAACCATTTCTGCGCTGGAGGCACGCGGTGCGCTGCCGCTGGTTTTTTACCGCAGCAGCCGCGTGGCACGCGCCGTGGCCGATGCGCAGGGTGCAGTGGCGGCCCGGCCGGGGGGTGGTGGTCCCCCGGCCGGGGCAGGGGGGCGACCGGTGCAGACTTCGGACATTGCCGTCGGGGTGTACGCAGGGCCGGGTTTCCCCAATCCCAAGGAACTGGCTGCGGTGGAGGTGGACGAGCCGATCATCACGTTGGACGGCAAGGTGCTGCCCCAGGTGTTGCTGGTCAACACCTTTCTGGGCATCAACCCGGACGCGCGCAAGGCCTGGCACCGTGCCATGGGCGTACCGGTCATCAACATGCTGTCCTACCGCCAGGGCACGCGGGCGGAGTATTTGCGCGACACCGTGGGCGTGAGCAGCTTCAACCTGCCGTTCTCGCTGACCAACGCCGAATACATCGGTCTGCAGGATCCGGTCGTCGTCAGCGCCAACGAGGGCGGTGAACTGGTTCCCATGCCCGAGCAGATGGACCTGCTCGTGGGCAAGGCCGTGAACCTGGCGCGCCTGCAGTCCACACCCAACGCCGACAAGCGTCTGGCGCTGTTCTTCTGGAACCACCCGCCGGGCGAGAAGAACCAGGGCGCTTCCAACCTCATCGTGCCGCGCTCGCTGGAGCACCTGGTGCAGCGCCTGCGCACCGAGGGCTACCGCATCGACGCCACCACCGAGAAGGACATCATCGCTACCGTGGCGACCTTGCTGCGCCCGGCGTACCGGCCCGGCACGCTGGGCGAACTCATGAAGACGCCGCACTGGGACTTTCTGCCCCTGGCGCGCTACGAGCGCTGGCTTCAGGGCCTGCCCGCCGACGTGCGCCAGCGCATCACCACATTCTGGGGTGACCCCACCAAGAGCCCCTGGGTGGTGCGCCACCAGGGGCAGCAGGGCTTTGTCATCCCGCGCATGAAGCTGGGCCAACTGGTGGTGCTGCCCCAGCCCATGCGCAGCGAAACCGCGGCCGGCCACCACGACGAAAAAAAGCTGTTCCACGACACCAAGGTGCCGCTCAACCACTTCTACCTGGCCACCTACCTGTGGGCGCGTGAGCAGCACGCGGCGCACGCCATCGTGCACTTTGGTACCCACGGATCGCAAGAGTGGACGCCCGGCAAGGAGCGCGGCCTGTGGGCCTACGACGACCCCAACCTGCTGGTGGGTAACACGCCAGTGATCTACCCCTACATCGTGGACAACATTGGCGAGGCGTTGCACGTCAAGCGGCGTGGGCGCGGCGTGATCGTGAGCCACCAGACGCCCGCCTTTGCCCCCGCAGGCCTGTCAGAAGACTTCGTGCGCATCAACGACTTGATCCGCGAGTACCAGTCACTCGACTCGGGCCTGGTCAGGGACAACAACCGCAAGCTCATCATTGCGCAGGCCGTGAAGATGAACATCCACAAGGACATGCAGTGGAAAGTGGCCGATCTGGAGCGCGATTTCGACAAGTTCCTGCGTGACATCGAGGATTACCTGGAAGACCTGGGCGCAGCCCAGCAGCCGCTGGGCCTGCACACCCTGGGGCTGGACGCCGAGCGCGCCCACCTCATCAGCAATGTGATGCAGATGCTGGGCCAGCCGCTCTACGAGGCCACGGGCGTGAAAAACGCCAAGGCAGCGTTCAAGGGGGACTACAAGGACCTGCAAAAATCGCCGCCCTACCGCTTCGTGGATGACTGGGTGTTCAGCGAGCGCCCGCTGCACGGGCTCGAAGACACCGCATTGCGCGCACTGGCCGAAAAGGGTCGCCGCTTTCGGATCTCGCTGCGCGCAGACTGGGAGGTCGAAGGTGTGCTCCGGGGACTGTCGGCGCGCTGGATAGACCCCTCCTACGGCGGTGACCCGATCCGCAACCCCGATGCGCTGCACACCGGGCGCAACATGTACGGCTTCGACCCTTCGCGCATACCCACACGCGCGGCCTACGAGGCGGGCAAAGAGGCTGTGCAGGCACTGATCCTGTCCTACCAGGCCGAGCATGGCAAGTTCCCTGAAAAGCTCGCCTTCAGCATGTGGAGCACCGAGACGCTGCGCCACCTGGGCATGCTGGAAGCGCAGGTCCTGTACGCCATGGGCGCCCGGCCGCGCTGGGACGAGGGCGGGCGCGTGGTGGGCATGGAGGTGATCCCGCTCAAGGAGCTGGGGCGAGCGCGTATCGACACGGTGATTTCGCTCACCGGCCTGTACCGCGACCAGTTCCCCAACGTGATGGAGCGCTTCAACGAGGCGATTGCGCTGCTGGCGGCGCAGCCCGAGCCGCCCGAGCAGAACTTCATTCGCGCCAACACCGAGCGCATCGAGGCGGCCTTGCGCCAGCAGGGCGTGGTGGCGCAGGACGCGCGCGAATTTGCGCTTACACGTGTGTTTGGCAACGAGAGTGGCGACTACAGCACCAAGCTGACCGACGCGACGCTCGCCTCCGATACGTGGGAAGAGGGCGATGGCAAGCTCGAAAAGCTCAACCAGACGCGCATGTCCTGGGCCTATGGCCCCAACACCGCGAACTGGAGCCGCAAGCTCACCGATCCTTCGGGGCGCGAGATCAACACCTACGCCGAGCACCTCAAGGGCACCAGTGCAGCGGTTTTCTCGCGTTCGTCCAATCTGCGCGGCCTGCTCGATACCGATCACCCGTTCGAGTACCTCGGCGGCATTTCCATGGCGGTCAAACACCTCGATGGTACGAGCCCGCAGCTGTACATCTCCAACATGCGCGACCCGAATCGGGCGCGCCTGCAAAGCGCCGAGAAGTTCATGGCCACCGAGCTGCGCAGTGTGTACCAGCACCCGAACTGGATGAAGGAGATGATGAAGGAGGGCTACAGCGGGACGCTGCAAATGCTGAACACCGTCAACAACTTCTGGGGCTGGCAGGTGATGGACCGCAACGTGGTGCGCGACGACCAGTGGCAGGAATTTCACGAAACCTACGTGAAAGACCGCTACCAGCTCGGCACCCGGGAATGGTTTGAAAAATCCAACCCTACCGCGCTGGCGCAGGTCGCTGAGCGCATGCTCGAAGCCATTCGCAAGGACTATTGGAAGGCCGACGAGCGCACTCAGCGTGAGCTGGTCGCCACCTACCAGGACCTGGCGGCACGCCACGATGTCCATACCAGCAACGAAACCTTCAAGGCTTATGTCGCCGAACTGGCACAAGGCTTTGGTATCGGTCCACAGCCTGCCGTAGCCGCCGCTGCGGCGGCCCCTGCTGCGCCCGCAGTACCGCGCCCGCAAGCCGAGCAAGAGCCGGAGCCCCCCGAGCCGCCACCCCCGCCTGCACCGCCCGTGGTGCGTGGCCAGGAGCTGCGTGAGGTGCTGCGCGAAACGCCTTTGCAGCAGCTCATCTGGGCCTATGCCTGGCTGCTGGGTGCGATGGTGCTCCTGGGCGTGGCCTGGCAGGGGTGGCGCGCCTACCGCTTGAGTCGTAATCCTTCCCTTGTTTCCCTGAAAGCCAACACATGAATGCTCTTGAAAGTTTCCTCTACGAGATCTCGAAGTTCTTCCTCACGCCGGTGCTG
>JAUYGP010000479.1 GCA_030690515.1 Giesbergeria sp. | reverse complement strand
ACAACTGCACTTTCACGTGCCGGGCACCGACGCTTACGCCGGCTACCTGATGGCGGGCGCCGGATTCCTGGCGCTGGCGCACACGCTCAAGCGGGGCGAACATATCCGCGTCACGCTTTTGCTCAATGCCCTGCGCGGCGGCGGGCGCAAGGCGCTGGAGCTGTGGGCTCTGGGCGCAGCCAGTTTTCTGGCTCTGCTGTTTGCCTTCTACAGCGCACGACTGGCGTGGCAGTCGCATGTCTTTAACGACATCTCCACGGGGAGCGACGCCACCCCCTTGTGGATTCCGCAGCTGGCCATGGTTGCGGGCACGGCCGTGCTGGCCATTGCCTTCCTCGACGAGCTGGTGCTGGAGCTACAGGGTCTTCGCACGCAGCCCAACCCAGGAGAGGCCCTGCGCAATGAGTGACCTTGCCATCACCGGCCTGCTGGTCTTGTCGCTGTTCCTCATTCTGGGCAGCGGCGTATGGATCGGGCTCACGCTCTCGGGCGTGGCCTGGATCGGCATGCAACTCTTCTCGTCCCGCCCGGCGGGCGACGCCATGGCCGTGACCATCTGGGGTTCGGCGTCGAGTTGGACGCTCACCGCCCTGCCCCTGTTCATCTGGATGGGCGAAATCCTGTTCCGCACCCGGCTCTCGCAAGACATGTTCAAGGGCCTGGCGCCCTGGGTGCAAGGCCTGCCCGGGCGCCTGCTGCACACCAATGTGATCGGTTGCACGATTTTTGCCGCCGTCTCCGGCTCCAGCGCCGCCACCTGCGCCACCATCGGCAAGATGACCCTGCCCGAACTCACCCGGCGCGGCTACCCCGAACACATGGTGATTGGCACACTGGCCGGGGCCAGCACACTGGGGCTGCTCATTCCACCGTCCATCATCATGATCGTCTATGGCGTGATGGCCGATGTCTCCATCTCCAGGCTGTTCGTAGCGGGCGTGCTGCCTGGCCTGCTGCTGGCGGGGCTATTCTCTGGCTACATCATGCTGTGGGCGCTGCGCAACCCCGGCGCAATACCAGAGGCCACCGAGCGGCTCAGCCTGCGGCAAAAGCTGGCCGCCTCGCGCGCCCTGATCCCGGTGGTGCTGCTGATCGCAGCGGTGCTGGGCTCCATCTATACCGGCATCGCCACCGCCACCGAGGCGGCCGCAGTGGGCGTCATGGGCGCGTTGGTGTTGTCGGCACTACAGGGTTCGCTGAACTGGGCGAGCTTTCGCGACGCCCTCATGGGCGCCACACGGCTGTATTGCATGATCGCGCTGATCTTGTCGGGCGCGGCCTTTCTGACGCTGTCGATGGGTTACATCGCCCTGCCGCGCCACCTGGCCGAATGGATTGCCTCGCTCGGTCTGAGCCAGGCGCAGCTCATCCTGGCGCTGGCCCTGTTCTTCATTGTGCTGGGTTCCTTCCTGGACGGCATCTCCATGGTGGTGCTGACCATGGGCGTGCTCATGCCCACGGTGCAGGCGGCCGGCATCGATCCGATCTGGTTTGGCATTTTTGTGGTACTGGTGGTCGAGATGGCGCAGATCACACCGCCCGTGGGCTTCAACCTGTTTGTGCTGCAAGGCATGACGGGGCGCCAGCTTCCCTGGATTGCCCGCGTGACGCTGCCCATGTTTTTGCTGATGTGTGCGGCCGTGGCGCTGATCTATGTCTTCCCGGCCATCGTCACCTGGCTACCGCAGCAGATGTCGGCCGGATGATGTGGGCGCGCTTGCGATGACAATGGCGACATGCTGAATGTTTTGTCCATTTGCCTTGGTGCCAGCCTGGGCGCACTGGCCCGCTGGCGTCTGGGCCTATGGCTGAGTCCGGGCGGGCTGCTGCCCTGGGGCACGCTGGTGGCCAACCTCACGGGTGGCTATCTGATCGGGCTGTGCGTCGGTGTTTTTCAGGCCCTGCCACAGATCGACCCTGTCTGGCGGCTGGCCCTCATCACAGGTTTTTTGGGCGCCCTCACCACCTTCTCCAGCTTCTCGTCCGAAGTGGTGGCCATGCTGCAGCAGCAGCGCTATCTGCTGGCCCTGGGCACGGTGGCGCTGCACCTGTGTGGCTCTTTGCTGATGACAGTGCTGGGCCTACAGTCTGCCGCCCTGGTATTACCTGGCCGCGGGTGATTCTTACGCCCAGCGCATGCGCAGCGGCACCGTTGCATAGCCGCTGGCGGGGTACTGCGCCACGGTGAAAGGCTGGTCAGGCACACACGCCCAATCCTCCGTGGCGTCGAGCAGTGCCCGCAAGGCCACGCGCAGCTCCATGCGCGCCAGCGGTGCACCGGGGCAAACATGGATGCCCGCGCCGTACAGCAGGTTGTCGGCCGGGTTGCGGCCCAGGCGAAAGGTATCGGGCGCATCGAACACACGCCCATCGCGGTTGGCTGCAGCCCAGTGCACCGTCACCCGATCGCCCTCATCAATGCGCCGCCCGCCCAGCACCACCGGGCACGTCGTGGTGCGCCGATTGGTGGCCAGCGGGCCATGCAAGCGCAAAATTTCCTCAATGGCCTCGGGCTGGAGCGTCACATTGGCGCGCAACAGCGCGTGTGTCTCGGGGTGCTCTGACAACCAGCCCGACAGATTGCCCACTGCGGCGGCGATGGTGACAATCTCTCCCACCGTCCAGTTGCGCAGAATGCTGGCGATCTCCGCCAAGGTGAGCAGGCGGCCCTGCACTTTTTCATGCATCAGCGACGCTGTCACATCATGCCCCGGCGCAACGCCGTCCTGGCGCCGCTGCTGTAGCACCTCGGCCACCATGGCCTCAAACTGCTGCGCCAGGGCCGTCAGGGCACGGCGGTCTTGCGCCAGGGTGGCCTGGTGGTTCTGGCGTGTCCATTGGGCCAGCGGGGCGTGCAGGGCCGTGGGCCAGCCCAGAAAGGCGCACTGCACCTGCACGGCAAACGGCAGCGCCCATGCGGCCATCAGCTCCACCGTGTCGGCACGTCCCAGGTCCTGCATCAACTGAACGGCAATGGACTGACACAGTGGCTCGAACGCATCCACCCGCCTGGCAGAAAAATAGGGCTCGATGGCACTCCGGTACGCCGTGTGCTCGGGCGGATCCATGCCATTGGGCACGGCGACATGGCGTGACACCACGCTGCTGAAGCGCACATGGTCATGCAACACACGGGTGACCTCTTCGTGGCGAAACAGCGACCAGCCCAGTAGCTCGCTGTAGGCCACAGGGCACTGTTCACGCAAATGATCGCCGGTGGCGATGGGGGCCCGCTCAAACTCGTCGGCCCGTGGATTCCAGTCTGGCTGTGGTGCGGTATTCATGGCACTCCATTGCTTCTCAATTTGACCGCAGCGGCGGCCAACCGATCCCACAGGGGAACAGAGATGAGTATGGCCCAGGTACCTCGCCCAGCCAAGCGCCATCCACGACACACTCAAGGGTTTGCAAATGCACCGCACTGTCCTGGAGGCTGTGGGGTCGCTATCAATGCACTATTCAAACAATAGCAATAAAGCATTAGCAGGTAAGCGGCGAGTGCCAAA
>JAUYGP010000464.1 GCA_030690515.1 Giesbergeria sp. | reverse complement strand
GTTGACCAGCTGCAGGCCGGGCTGGAACAGCTCGGCGCGGATCAGCAGGGCCAACACGCCGCCCACCATGAGCATGGTGAACGAGAACAGCAGGTACAGCGTGCCGATATCCTTGTGGTTGGTAGCAAACAGCCAGCGGCGCCAGCCACTGGGTGCGTGGTGGTGATCGTCGTGGGCGTGGTCACCTGCGTGTGCGGGGTGGTCGAGAACTGCGCTCATA
This sequence comes from Giesbergeria sp., assembly GCA_030690515.1. GTDB lineage: Bacteria > Pseudomonadota > Gammaproteobacteria > Burkholderiales > Burkholderiaceae_C > Simplicispira. The sequence continues at coordinate 865 of JAUYGP010000464.1, read as the reverse complement.
TTGGATTCCTCAATGCTCTTTTCAACGCGGATCACTTGCCGCGCTGGGCCACGACTTCAGCAGGCTGCACGAGCTGACCCGTCTTGTTCGACCATGCGTTCTTGGTGTAGCTGATCACTGCCGCCAGATCCGTGTCGCTCAACTGCTTCCAGGACGGCATGGCACCATTGGCAGCCCCGTGCAGCACGGTCTGGATCTGGAGGGCGTGGTTGGCATCCTTCACGATGGCGGAACCATCAAGCGCCTTGATGGAGCCCGCGCCCTTGCCATTGGCCTGGTGGCAGGCCGCGCAGTTGGCTGCATAGACCTTCTCGCCCCGCTTGGCGAGATCGTCCAGTGCCCAGACGCGGGACGGATCGTCTCGCTTGGCTGCGACCTTCTTCATCTCGGTTTGAACCCACAGCGAGTAGTCCTGTGCGGACAGCACCTTCACATGGATGGGCATGTAGGCATGCTCTTTACCGCACAACTCGGCGCATTGGCCGTAGTAGTCGCCTACCTTCTCGGCGCGGAACCAGGTGTCGCGTACAAATCCTGGAATGGCGTCCTGCTTGATACCAAAGGCCGGCACCATGAACGAATGGATCACGTCATTGGCCGTGGTGATGATGCGAATCTTCTGCCCCACCGGCACGACCAGGGGATAGTCCACCTTCAGCAGGTAGTCGGTAGGTGCATTGCTCACGTCGCCGCTGTTGGACATGGCGCGGTGGCTGCTGTCGAGCGTGGAAATAAAGGACAACCCCTCGCCTTCACCCTTGAGGTAGTCATACCCCCACTTCCACAGGTAACCCGTGGTCTAGATGGTGAGATCGGCGTTGGTCGTGTCTTTTTGCGCCACCAGCACCTTGGTGGCGGGCAGAGC
>JAUYGP010000461.1 GCA_030690515.1 Giesbergeria sp. | reverse complement strand
ATCGCTGGGCGCCAATCGGCCACCGCCGCAGTAGCTATAAAAACAGTAGCTTGTTGCGCCCGTGGCACAACGGCCGCGAGCATTTCCTGCGCAGACTGCACATTGATGCGGTGCACACCACGCGGCGTGGCCAGGTGCACAGGGCCTGCCACCAGGGTGACCTCGGCACCGGCCTCACGGGCGGCGCGGGCAATAGCAAAGCCCATCTTGCCGCTCGAATGGTTGGTGATACCGCGCACAGGATCGATGGCCTCGAACGTGGGGCCGGCTGTGACCAGCACCTTCTGGCCTGCCAGCAGCTTGGGGGCGAAGAAGGCAATGACCTCTTCCAGCAATTCGACGGGTTCCAGCATGCGACCGTCGCCGGTTTCGCCGCACGCCTGATCGCCATGGCCGACGGCCAGCACTGTAGCGCCGTCGTGCACGACCTGCCCCAGATTGCGCTGCGTTGCGGGGTGCGCCCACATCTCACGGTTCATCGCTGGCGCCAGCAGCAGCGGAACACGCTCCTGGGGGCGCGCCAAGCACAGCAGGCTCAGCAGTTCATCGGCCCGCCCCTGGGCCAGTCGCGCAAAAAAATCTGCGCTGCAGGGCGCGATCAAAATGGCATCGGCCTCGCGACTGAGGTTGATGTGCGGCATGTTGTTGGCCACACGAGCATCCCATTGCGAGCCATACACCGGCCGACCCGACAGCGCCTGCATGGTCACCGGCGTGATGAATTGGGCCGCCGCATCGGTCATGACGACCTGCACGGTGGCACCCTCCCGAATGAGTGCACGGCACAACTCAGCCGATTTGTAACAGGCTACGCCTCCACTGAGGCCCAGGACGATGTGTTTGCCAGCAAGCTCGTTCATGGGTGCAATTTAGCAGACCGGATACCCTTCGAGCGCGCCGGGCGCCGCAGCACGATGGAGGCGGCCTCTATAATCAGAATTTCCCACCACCTTAAAAAGACATGACCAAATTTGTCTTCGTCACCGGCGGTGTGGTGTCTTCCCTGGGCAAGGGAATCGCCTCAGCCTCCCTTGCCGCGATTCTCGAATCGCGCGGCCTCAAAGTCACCCTCATCAAGCTCGACCCGTACATCAACGTGGACCCGGGCACCATGTCCCCCTTCCAGCACGGCGAGGTCTTCGTGACCGATGACGGCGCCGAAACGGACCTCGACCTGGGGCATTACGAGCGGTTCATCGACGAGAACCTGACGAAGGCTTCCAACCTCACGACCGGAGGGGTTTACTCTTCGGTGATTGCCCGCGAGCGGCGAGGGGATTTCCTGGGCGGGACCATCCAGGTAGTGCCGCACATCACGAATGAGATTAAGGAGCGCATCGGCCGCGCTGCCAAGCAGACGGGGGCTCAGGTCGTCATAGCCGAAGTGGGCGGGACGGTGGGCGACATTGAGTGCCTGCCC
>JAUYGP010000459.1 GCA_030690515.1 Giesbergeria sp. | reverse complement strand
TTTGCTGTCACCGTTAAGGTCGTCCGGCTTGCCGTCCTTGTTGGCGTCCACTTGTCTGGAAGGGATCAGGTAGGGCTTCCAGGGGCCGATGCCGTCTGCGTAGGTCTTGACTTCCTTCAGACCAACGGGCGTGAGCAGGCTGGCAAAGGTGCGCGCATCACCGGCCACGGCAAAGTCATACGGCTTGTCGTAAGGGGCTGTCAGATCCATGCTGCCGTCGAGGTTCACATCGTTCGCGTCCACCAGTTGCACCAGGCGCACCTGCGTTTTGGTGCGCAGGTACTTGAGGTTGGAGACTTCAAAAGACTGCACGATGACCGGGGACGCCTTGGTCGTGTAGCCGTACTTGGCCAGGATGGTCAGTAGGCGGTCTTCCAGCGGCAGCCCTTGCGCGGCGTGGAAGGTGGGGTGTTTGGTCTCTGGATACACGCCCACGACGCGACCCGCCTTGGTGCCTTCGCTCTTGGCCAGGTCCAGCACTTCCTCAAAGGTGGGGATCAGGAATTTGCCGTTGTAAGACGAATCGCGGTCGGCCAGGGGCTGCACGGCGCGCAGGGTCTTGAGTTCTGCCAACGTGAAGTCTGAGACAAACCAACCGTCCTCTTGCACGCCATCGACCATTTTCCTGGTCTTGCGGCTGGCGAATTCGGCGCGCTGTGCGACGTCGGTGGTGGCGGTGATATTGGGCTCATGGCGCGCCACGAGCACGCCGTCGCTGGTGGCAACCAGGTCAGGCTCGATGAAATCAGCGCCCAGTTCAATGGCTTTTTTGTAACCTTCCAGCGTGTGGTCTGGCAGATAACCGGGTGCGCCGCGGTGCCCTATCACCAATGGTTTGTCGCCCGAGAGCGTGGGGTAACTATCACTGCCACCACAGGCTGCCAGGGCCAGCACCGATGCCAGGGCCAGTAGACCGATTGCCGCATGTTGTTTTTGCATGTTTTCCTTCTTGTTGAATGGCTCAAGCTCCGCAATATGGCGGGGCCCTGTGACAGCAGTGTGAAGCCCGAGAACGCACCAATACGGACGAAAACCGCACCACTTTCGGGCGCAAATGCACCAACTTCTGACGTGGCGCATAGTTTTGGTGCATGCCGTCATGATCTTTTGGCATAATCTCGTGTTGCGGCGCCGCATTGCGCGCTTTTTCATCCCAAAGGCCCACTGAATATGAAGTACGAGTCCGTCGGCAGCTTCCTGGAGCAGGTAGCACAACGCAACCCCGGTCAACCTGAGTTCCTCCAGGCCGTCACCGAAGTGATGGAAAGCCTGTGGCCCTTTATTGAAAAACACCCCAAATACGCCGAGCAAAGCCTGCTCGAGCGCCTGGTCGAGCCCGAGCGCGTGATCATGTTCCGCGTGTCATGGACAGACGACCACGGAACCGTGCAGGTCAACCGCGGCTACCGCATCCAGCACAGCATGTCCATTGGCCCCTACAAGGGCGGCCTGCGCTTTCACCCCTCGGTCAACCTCTCGGTGCTCAAATTCCTGGCGTTTGAGCAAACCTTCAAGAACGCACTGACCACGCTGCCCATGGGCGGCGGCAAGGGCGGCTCTGACTTTGACCCCAAGGGCAAGAGCCCCGGAGAAGTCATGCGCTTCTGCCAGGCCTTTGCCAGCGAACTGTTCCGCCACGTGGGCGCAGACACCGACGTGCCTGCGGGCGACATCGGCGTGGGTGGCCGCGAGGTGGGCTTTATTGCCGGCATGTACAAGAAGCTCAGCAACCGCGCCGACTGCGTGTTCACCGGCAAGGGCCTGTCGTTTGGCGGCTCGCTGATCCGCCCTGAAGCCACGGGCTACGGCACGGTGTACTTCGCTGACGAAATGCTCAAGACCCGCGGTAAGTCGTTCGATGGCATGCGCGTCTCGGTGTCGGGCTCGGGCAATGTGGCCCAGTACGCCGTCGAGAAGGCCATGGCCCTGGGCGCCAAGGTGGTCACGGTGTCGGATTCGAGCGGCACCATCGTCGATGAAGACGGCTTCACCACCGAAAAGCTCGCCATCCTGATGGATGTGAAGAACCACCTTTACGGCCGTGTGAACGACTACGCCAAGCGCACCGGGGTGAAGTTTGAAGCAGGCAAAACGCCCTGGCACGTGCCGGTGGACATCGCCCTGCCCTGTGCCACGCAGAACGAGCTGGACGCCAACGACGCCGCTACCCTCATCAAGAACGGTGTGCTGTGCGTGGCCGAAGGTGCCAACATGCCTTCGACCATCGAGGCTGCAAAAGCATTCGAAGCGGCAGGCGTGCTGTATGCACCGGGCAAGGCCAGCAACGCTGGTGGCGTGGCCACCTCGGGCCTGGAGATGAGCCAGAACGCCATGCGCCTGAACTGGACCGCCGAAGAGGTCGACAACCGCTTGCTGATGATCATGCAGAGCATCCACGCCGCCTGCCTGCGGCACGGCGCCCGGGCCGATGGCACGGTGAGCTACATCGACGGTGCCAACGTAGCCGGTTTCGTCAAGGTGGCCGATGCCATGCTGGCGCAGGGCGTGATCTGAACCTCGGCTGACACCGCAAAAAAAGGGACCTTCCGGTCCCTTTTTTCATGCTGTTTCGGGTTCCTCAAGAACCATCGGTTCCACCAACACCGGCTGCGCTGGCGCCTCGGACAACTTGGCAAAGCGCGCCAGTACGTGGCGTGTCCAATAGCCAATGTCGTAGCGTTGCACCTGGGTCAGCATGCGGCCCATGCGTTCGCGCTGTTCGGCCTCGCCCATGGCAAGGGCTTCGTCCAGCGTGTCGTCAAGCGAGCTGCGGCTGAAGGGGTTGACCAAAATGGCGTCTTCCAACTCCATGGCAGCGCCCGAAAACTCGGACAGCACCAACACACCCGCCTCGCCTTGCTTGGCCGCGACGAATTCTTTGGCGACCAGGTTGAGCCCATCGCGCAGCGGCGTGATCCAGGCGATGTCGGCCGCACGGTAGGCGCACACCACTTCCTCAAAGGCCAACGGTGTGGTCGAGAGGTGAATGGGCAGCCAGTGCAACGTGCCAAAGTGTCCATTGATGCGGCCCACCAGTTGTTCGATCTTTTGCTGCTCGGCGCGGTAGATCTCCATGCCTTCGGCTGCGGCCACGGTGACCAGCAGAAGCTTGACGCGGCCCAGTAGATCGGGGCGGCG
>JAUYGP010000442.1 GCA_030690515.1 Giesbergeria sp. | reverse complement strand
GCCGCGCGAGCTCGTCGCCCGCCTGCAGACCGTGCTGCGCCGCATGAAGGCGGCTGGACCGGGTGACGCGCAACAGGCACAAGACGTGTTGGAGTTTGAGGGCCTGCGCATAGACCCCGCGCGCCGCAGCGTGCAGTGCCTGGGCCGCGACGTGGAGCTGACCGGCACCGAGTTCGACCTGCTGCACCTGCTGGCGCGAGAAACCGGGCGCGTGCTGAGCCGCGACGACATCCTCAACGACCTGCGCGGCCATGAGGCCGAGCTCTACACCCGCGCAGTGGACATCGTCGTCAGCCGCCTGCGCAAAAAACTCGAACCGCTGGACGCCATCAAGACGCTGCGCAACGCCGGTTACACGCTGGCCCTGCGCCGGGTACTTGTATGAGGCGCAAGTTTGCGGGCCGCCATGCCGGTCAGGCACCCTGGCATCGCCGCGCGCGCCAGGCCGTGCACCGCTCGCTGCGCTTGCGTCTGGTGCTGGTGTTTGTGCTGCTGGCGCTGGCCATGGCCGTCACCTTTATCGCAGGCGTGCAAAAGGCGGTGGCTGTGGGCTGGCGCGAGGCAGCCCGCCCGCTGCTGGTCGACTACGTGGACCACCTGGCGCGCGAGGTGGGCAGCCCGCCCAACATCGAGCGCGCCCAGGCCATCACCGCGCGCCTGCCTATTGCACTGCGTATCTCCGGCCCTGCGGTGAATTGGGACTCGCAGCCCGGTGTGCCGCGACCCGGCTGGGCACGCGACCCCGCCTGGCGCCACAACGAGGAAGGCGAGAACCTGCTGGTGCGCACCACGGCCGATGGCCACCGGCTGGAGTTCGGCCTCAGTGTGCAGACGTGGCAGCAGCGCCCGCGCATCGCCTGGGTCACGCTGGCCGCAATGTTGCTGCTCACCGCACTGGCCTACCTGTATGTGCGCCGCCTGCTGCGCCCGCTCGACGACATCCGCGCCGGAGCCCAGCGTTTTGGTGCGGGCGCGTTTGACGAGCCCATCCCCGTGCGCTGCGTCCACAAGCCCGACGAACTGGGGCAGCTGGCCTCCACCATCAACACCATGGGCAGCGACATCCACCAGATGCTCGACGCCAAGCGCGCCCTGCTGCTGGCCATGAGCCACGAACTGCGCAGCCCGTTGACCCGCGCCCGCCTGAACGCCGAGCTTCTGCCCGAAACCCCTGCGGTGGACCCGCAACGCCAGGCCCTGTTGCGTGACCTGGGCGAAATGGCGCGCCTCATCACCGACCTGCTGGAAAGCGAGCGCCTGGCCGGAAGCCACGCCGCCCTGCACCGCGAAAGCGTGGACCTGGCCGCGCTGGCGCGTGAGGTGGTGGCCGAGCTGGGCAACCGCCACGCGGGCGCTGCTGCCATTGCCCTCCATGCGCCGCCGGGCCTGCCTGCCTTCGCGCTCGACCGCGCGCGCATGCGATTGCTGCTGCGCAACCTCCTGGACAACGCCTTGCGCCACAACCACAACCCGGCAGATGGCGCCACGGCGCCGCCCGAGCTGCACCTGCAACTGCACGGCGAAGCGTTGGAAATCGAGGTGCGCGACCACGGCCCCGGCGTGCCGCCCGAGCACCTGGCGCAACTCGCCCAGGCCTTCTACCGCCCCGACAGCGCCCGCCAGCGCACCACCGGCGGCGTGGGCCTGGGCCTGTACCTGTGCCGCATGGTGGCGCAGGCGCACGGTGGGCGGCTGGAACTGCGCAACGCCGAGCCGGGGTTGGCGGTGCGGGTGCGGCTGCCGGTGCAGGCAGCAGTTCCCGCAACGGCGGCGCAAGCCTGAATTATTCCAACACGGTGCGCGCAATGATGTTGCGCTGGATTTCCGAGGAGCCTTCGTAGATGCGCAGGATGCGCGCATCGCGCACATAGCGCTCCAGCGGCATATCGCGCGTAAAGCCGTAGCCGCCGTGGATTTGCAGGGCCGCGTCGGTCACGAAGGCCACCATTTCCGAAGCGTAGAGCTTGCACATGGCCGATTGCAGTGTGAACGGCTGACCGGCCTCGCGCAGCACCAGGGCTTGCATCGTCAGGCCCCAGGCGGCTTCCAGGCGCAGCTTCATGTCGGCCAGCATCCATTGAATGCCCTGCTTGCCCGACAGCAGCTCGCCGCCAATCTGGCGCGTCTTGGCCCATTGCACGGCCGCACCCAGCGCCGCCTCGGCAATGCCCAGCGAGGTGGCCGCCACGTCGAGGCGGCTGTTGTCCAGCACCTTCATGGCCGTTTTGAACCCGGTGCCCTCGGCGCCCAGGCGGTGGTCCAGCGGCACGTCCACCGCGTCGAACGACACCTCAAAGGCGTGGCCGCCCCGGATGCCCATGAGCTTCTCGGGGGACGAGACATGCACGCCCGGGGTGCTGGTGGGCACGATGAAGGCGCTGACGCCACGCGCCCCTGCGGCCGGGTCGGTCTTGGCAAACACCACCAGGAACTGCGCCTTGCCCGCGTTGGAGATGAAGTGTTTGACGCCATCAATGCGGTACACCTCGCCTTGCGCGGTGGTGGCGCGCACGGCGCGCGTGCTCAGCTCGGCCGGGTGCGAGCCGCCGCGTGGCTCGGTCAGCGCAAAACCGGCCAGCCACTCGCCGCTGGCGCAGCGCGGCAGCCAGCGCGCGCGCTGTGCGTCGTCGCCGCCGATCAGCACGGCGTCGGTGCCCAGGTAGTGCGCGCCGATCATCGATGAGGTGGCGGCGCAGGCGTGGGATATCTCCACCAGCGACAGCAGCATGGCCGTGGGGGTGACCCCAGGGCCGCCATATTCCTCGGGAATGTTCATACCCATCACGCCCAGCGCGGCCAGGCCGGGCACATGGCAGGTGGCGCACAGCCCCTCTTCGTCCAGCGCTTGCGCCCGTGGTGCCAGTGCTTCGGCAGCGTAGCGCGCCACGGCGTCGGCCAGTGCGCGGTCGTCGGCGCTCACGCCCATACGTTCGGTCATGTGATGTCTCCTTCAGGTTTTTAGTGGGTGGAGCCGAGCACGCCCGCAGCGCGCAGTTCGGCCAGTTTGTCGAGGCCGCAACCGGCCAGGGCCATGAGCAGCTCGTCCGTGTGTTCGCCCAGTGCAGGCGCACGCTCGGCCCGGTTGGGCGCCGAACCGCCAAAGCGCACGGGCTGGGTGGGTATGCGCAGGCCGGGCAGGCGCTCGTCGTGCACCGGGCGCAGCAGTTCGCGTGCCACAGCCTGCGGGGATTCCAGGGCCTGGGCAATGTTCCAGATCGGGGCTGCGGGCACACCCGCGCCGTCGAGCAGCGCAACCACCTGCGCCACGGGCAGCGTGCCCGCCCACGCTTCAATGGCCTGGCGCAGTGCGGGCTCGGCCTCTGAGCGCGTCTCGTCGGTGGCAAAGCGGGGGTCGCTGGCCAGTTCGGGTTGTGCCATGGCGCCAGCGAGTGCATCGAACAGTTTTTTGTTGAGCACGGCCAGGGCAAAGTGACCGTCCTGCGCACGGTACACGCCAAAAGGTGCCGACAGCGGGTGGCGGTTGCCCACACGCCGTGCCGGTTTGCCGGTGAACAGGTAGCGCGCCATCGACGTGGCCAGAAAGCTCAGCGTGGTGTCGAACATGGCCACATCCACATGTTGGCCCAGGCCGGTGCGCTGCACCTGCAGCAGCGCCGCCAGCGTGGCCCAGGAGGCAAACAGCCCGGCCACCACGTCGGACACGGCCTCGCCCACCAGCGTGGGGGCGCCATCGGGCTCGCCCGTGGCTTCCATCAGGCCGCTCATGGCCTGCACGATGATGTCGTAGGCAGGCCGGTGCGCCAGTGGCCCGGTCTGGCCAAAGCCCGAGACGCTGACCACCACCAGTTTCGGGTTCAGCCCTTGCAGGGTGGCCGCGCCAATGCCCAGCCGCTCGGCCACGCCGGGGCGAAAGTTCTCCACCACCACATCGGCATGCGCCACCATGGCATGCACCAGCGCCACCGCCTCGGGGGATTTGAGGTCGAGCACCACGCTTTTCTTGTTGCGGTTCATCACGGTGAAAAGCGCGCTTTCGCCGTTCCGCAGGGGGCCGATGGCGCGGTAATCGTCGCCCTGGGGCGGCTCGATCTTGATCACTTCGGCGCCCAGGTCAGCGAGCAGGGCGGTGGACAGGGGCCCGGCCAGCACCCGTGTGAAATCAAGGATGCGAATGCCTTCCAGAGGCAGCGTAGCGTGGGTCATGGGGGCCTTTTTCCAAAGATTCAACACATTGCAAAAAACCATGCTGGCGCACAATGGAATCAAAAGAAAGAATTGATTATTGATAGATTGGATCAATAAAAATGATGCAAATCAATCTGCGCCAGCTGGAGTACTTTGCTGCGGCCGCCCACCACGGCGGGGCCGCGCGGGCGGCGTTGGCGCTGGGCGTGTCCCAGCCCTCGGTATCCAAGGCCATTGCCGACCTGGAAGCGCTCTGGGGCGAGCTGCTGTTTGTGCGCCTGCATGCGCGGGGCATGGAACTCACGGCGGCCGGCGTCGCCCGCCACCGCGCCGCCCAGGCGCTGCTGGAGCAGGCGCGCACCCTGGCTGGGCCGCGTTCTGGCGATCTCGCCGGTCTGCTCCGTGTGGGGTGCCTGAGCACCCTGGCGCCGCGCTGGCTGCCCGCCATCCTGGCGCAGATGCGGGCAGCGCACCCTGCCATTGAGGTCCAGTTTCATGAAGACGACACCGAAACCCTGATGCGCATGCTGGCGCGGGGTGCGCTTGATGTCGCCCTGCTGTACGACCTGGGGCTGGCGCGCAGCGGCGTGCGTCTTGAGCCGGTGGTGGACCTGGTGCCCTACGCCCTGCTGCCCTGGGGGCACCCGTTGGCGGCGGCCAGCAGCCTGTGCCTGAGCGATCTGGCGCGCGAGCCCTTGGTGCTGATCAACCTGCCGCACAGCCGGGAGTATTTTTTGTCGCTGTTTCGCAGTGCCGGTATTGTGCCGCGCATCGTGTGCGAGTCCCCCTCGCTGGAGACGGTGCGCGGCCTGGTGGCCAATGGGCTGGGCGTGTCGCTGCTGACCACGCGCCCGGTGAATGACCGCAGCCAAGACGGCAAGCGCCTGGCCTGCCGCAGGTTGCGGGGGCGCCTGGCAGCGCAGTCGGTGGTGCTGGCCTACCCCGACAGCGGCGCGGCACCCGCCGTATTGGCGCAGCCCTTTGCGCAGGCCGTGCAGTCGGTGTTTGCCCCGCAGGCCGACGATCTGACCCGGCGCAAGTGACTGCCCCTTGCTTTTTGCGTACTAGGGTTTGTCCTGTATATACAGGTATGGATGAGGCGCCGCACAATGCGGTGGCGCGGGACTCCTTCAGTGGTTGCCGCCAGCCCCACCTTGACGCTTCACACTGCAAAGGAATCTCTTATGGCCCAGTCATTTATCAAGAACGCCGCTCTGCTCGCAGTCGGTACCGCCATCGCAGTCATGGCCGTTCCTGCCAGCGCACAGACCAAGATCACGCTGGGCATGTCCGGCTGGACCGGCTTTGCGCCGCTGACGCTGGCCGACAAGGCCGGCATCTTCAAGAAAAACGGGCTGGACGTGGATCTGCGCATGATTCCGCAGAAAGACCGCCACCTGGCGCTCGCCTCCGAATCCATCCAGTGCGCCGCGACCACGGTGGAGACGCACGTGGCCTGGAACGCCAATGGCGTGCCCATCGTGCAGATTTTCCAGATGGACAAATCCTACGGCGCCGACGGCCTGGCCGTGCGCAATGACGTCAAGACATTTGCCGACCTCAAGGGCAAGACGATTGGCGTCTCGGCGCCCGGCACTGCACCGTACTTTGGCCTGGCGTGGATGCTCAACAAGAACGGCATGACCCTCAAGGACGTGAAGTTGGTGTCGCTGGAGCCGCAGCCCGCCGCCCAGGCTTTTGTGGCCGGTCAGAACGATGGCGCCATGACGTATGAGCCCTACCTTTCCACCGTGCGCGCCAACCCGCAGGCCGGCAAGATTTTGGCCACCACGCTCGACTATCCCATGGTGATGGACACCGTAGGCTGTGCGCCCACCTGGCTCAAGGCCAATCCGCAGGCCGCCCAGGCACTGACCAATTCGTACTTCGAGGCGGTGGAAATGATCAAGACCGACCCTGCCAAGTCCTATGAAATCATGGGCGGCGCCGTCAAGCAAAGCGGCGAGCAGTTTGCCAAGTCGGCGGCGTTTCTGCGCTGGCAAGACAAGGCGGCCAACCAGAAGTTCTTCGCTGGGGATCTCGTGCAGTTCATGAAGGACGCTACGCCGATCCTCCTGGAGGCGGGTGTGATTCGCAAGGCGCCGGCGGACCTCAACACCACCTTCGACGCGAGTTTCATCAAGTAAGCCGGAGCCCGCCCACCATGCAAACCAACTCTGTTCCCACACCCGTGCTCGGCATGGCGGCGCTGCCGGTCGCCCGGCGCAGGCGCCAGCTCAAACCGCTGGAGCCCATCAGCCCGCGCCTGCAAACCATGCTCGGCATTGGCTTTTTTGTGCTGTTCGTGCTGGTGTGGGCAGGGTTTACGCTGGGCGGCTATGTCTCGCCCACCTTCCTGGCCAGTCCGGTCACCATGGTGCAGGAAGGCTGGCTGCTGTTCACCGAGTACAACTTCCTGCACGACATCGGCATGACGGTGTGGCGCGTGATGGGAGGCTTTGTGCTGGCGACAGCCATTGCCGTTCCGCTGGGCATTGCCATGGGCGCCTACAAGCCGGTAGAGGCTTTCTTCGAGCCCTTCGTCTCGTTCTGCCGCTACCTGCCAGCGTCGGCCTTTATCCCGCTGCTGATTCTGTGGGCCGGTATTGGCGAAACGCAGAAGCTCCTGGTCATTTTCATTGGCTCGGTGTTCCAGATTGTGCTGATGGTCGCTGTGACTGTGGGCGGCGCCCGGCGTGATCTGGTCGAGGCTGCGTACACCCTGGGGGCCGATGGCCGCGGCATCGTGCGCCGCGTGCTCATCCCCGGTGCCGCGCCTGGCATTGCCGAAACGCTGCGCCTGGTGCTGGGCTGGGCCTGGACCTACGTCATCGTGGCCGAACTGATTGGCTCGGCCTCAGGTATCGGCCACATGATCATGGACAGCCAGGCGCTGCTCAATACCGGGCAGATCATTTTCGGCATCATCGTCATCGGCATCATCGGCCTGATTTCTGACTTGGCGTTCAAAACCTTTAACCGCCGCATGTTTGCCTGGAGCAGCCTGTAATGAACGCCTTGAACAAGCTTTCCATTCGCGGTGTGTCGCGCACCTTCACCTCGGCACGTGGGCAGGCCACGCAGGCGCTGCTGCCCGTGGATTTCGAGGTGCGCGAGAACGATTTCGTCACCATTCTGGGCCCCTCGGGCTGCGGCAAATCGACGCTGCTGCGCATCG
>JAUYGP010000427.1 GCA_030690515.1 Giesbergeria sp. | reverse complement strand
CACCCTAGTGCTCGACGAAGCCGACCGCATGCTCGACATCGGTTTCCTGCCCGACCTGCAGCGCATCCTGTCGTACCTGCCCAAGCAGCGCACCACGCTCTTGTTCAGCGCCACGTTCTCGCCCGAGATCAAGCGCTTGGCGGGCAGCTATCTGCAAAACCCGATCACCATCGAGGTCGCCCGGCCCAACGAAACCGCCTCCACCGTCGAGCAGCACTTCTACAGCGCTGGTGACGACGACAAGCGCCGTGCCATCCACCAGGTGCTCAAGACGCGTGGCATCAAGCAGGCCTTTATTTTCGTCAACAGCAAGCTTGGTTGCGCACGCCTGGCCCGCAGCCTGGAGCACGAGGGTCTCAAGACGACCGCGCTGCACGGCGACAAGAGCCAGGACGAGCGCCTGAAGGCCCTGGAAGCCTTCAAGAGCGGCGAAGTGGACCTGTTGGTCTGCACCGACGTGGCAGCGCGTGGTCTGGACATCAAGGATGTGCCGGCCGTCTTCAACTTTGACGTGCCGTTCAACGCCGAAGACTACGTGCACCGTATCGGCCGTACCGGCCGTGCCGGGGCCTCTGGCTTGGCGGTCACGCTGGTGTCGGGGAGCGATGCGCGCCTGGTGGCCGACATCGAGAAGCTGCTGAAGAAAAAGATCGAGATCGAAGCCCTCGAATACGACGAAGACCGGCCGAACATTCGCAACCAAGGCCGTATCAACGACGGGCGCCGCCACTGGCGCGAGGGCGAGGCGCAAGAGGGTCGGTCCCCTGCAGTGGCCGCACCAGAGCGCGAACGCACGCCGCGCGTGCAGCGCGGTGGCTTCCGCCCGGCGCCCATCTCGCGTGATCCGTTTTTCGACAAGCCCTACGAGACGTCGGCCGAAGACGCCAAACCAGCCTGGGAAGCGACCGAGCGCGCGGCCACGGGTCGCATGTCGCCCAACATCAAGCCCAAGCGCAAGGTGGCAGCCTTGTTCAAGGCGCCTGAGGTTGTGGCGGAAGATTTGGCTTAAAACGTCTCCAGCGCTTATCTATCAAGCGCCTCAAGCTATCAAAAACAGAGTGTTTCAGGTGCCCGGCTTCTGCAGGGTATCAAGGCACTTGTGCCTGCGGGCAGGGCACCTGCAGCAGTTCGCGGTCGGCCAGTGTGGAGCCAAAGCGCACGGCGCTCAGGCTGCCGCCCCACACGCAGCCCGTATCCATGCCCAGCAGGTCACTTCGGTTCAGCCATCCCAGCGTGGACCAATGGCCAAAAGCCAGCAGCGTGCCCGCCGTGCGGCGGCCCGGCGCATCAAACCAGGGCACCAAGCCCGGTGGTGGGCTCGACGCCGTCTCTGCGCTCTCAAAATCCATCACCCCTTGCGGGGAACAAAAGCGCAATCGCGTCAACGCGTTGACGATCACGCGCAGGCGATCGACGCCGGTCAGTGCATCGTCCCAGCGGTCGGGCTGGTTGCCATACATTTGCTGCAAGAAGGCGGGCAGGTCGGGCCCGCGCAACACGGCGTGCACCTCGTCGGCCAACGCCAGGGTTTTTGCGGTGCTCCAGCAGGGCAGTACCCCGGCATGCACCATCAGCAAGGATTCAGTCCCATGCAGGTGATGGTGCGCCAGGGGCTGCTGGCACAACCACTCCAGCAGTTGCGTGCAGTCATCGGCCTGCAGAATGTCGGCCAGCGTGTCGCGGCGCGAAGGTGCACGCACGCCATGGGCTGTGGCCAGCAGATGCAGGTCGTGGTTGCCCAGCAGGCTGCGCAGCGCGCCATCGGCGGCCATGCAGCGGCGCAGCACGGCGGCGGAATGCGGCCCTCGGTTGACCAGATCGCCGAGCAGGTAGACGGTGTCGCGGCTGGGCGAGAAAGCCATACAGTCCAACAAGCGCTCCAGAGCGCGGTCGCAGCCCTGAATGTCCCCAATACAGTAAAGTGCCATGGTGTACTTTGTAACTTCTGATCCATGGATTTTCTGCTGATTGCGCTGCTGACTCTTCTGAATGGCGTATTTGCCATGTCGGAACTTGCCTTGGCGTCCAGCCGCAAGGCCCGCCTGACCGCCATGGCGCAGGGGGGCGACAAGGGGGCGCAGGCCGCGCTGGATCTGCTGGATAACCCCACGCAGTTCCTCTCGTCGGTGCAGGTGGGCATCACTTCCATCGGCATGATCAACGGCATCATTGGCGAGGCGGCTTTCAGCGACGACCTGGCCGCCTGGCTGCAGGGCATGGGCGCATCCGACGGGGCGGCCAGCATTGCGGCCACGGCCATTGTGGTGACCATCATCACCTTTATCACCATTGTGTTTGGCGAGCTGGTACCCAAGCGCATTGGCCAGCTCTACCCTGAACCCGTTGCGCGCCTGGTGGCTCGCCCCATGACCTGGGTGGCACGGGTGGCCAAGCCTTTTGTGCGGTTGTTGTCGTTGTCCACCCAGGGCGTGCTGGCGGTGCTGCGTGTGGACAACGCCGCAGCGCGCGCTGTGACCGAAGAAGAAATTGTCGCCAGCCTGGCCGAAGGGCGTGATGCTGGCGTGATCGAACACCACGAGCACCAGATGGTGCAGAACGTGTTCCATCTGGATGACCGTCCGCTCACCTCCATCATGGTGCCGCGCAGTGATGTGCAGTGGCTCGATGCCAACCATACCGTGGCGCAGGCGCTGCAACTGGCCAGCGCGGCGGGCGACAAGGGCTCGCATTCCTGGTACCCCGTGTGCCGTGGTTCCTTGGACGACGTGGTGGGAGTGATCAGCGTGGCCCGGCTGCTGGAGCTTGGTTTGCAGGCCGAAGGCCAGATTGGCGACTATGCCCAGCCTGCTGCGTTCCTTCCCGAAACCCTGAGCGGCATGGAGTTACTGGAACAGTTCCGCGCCCGCTTGGGCCGCATGGTGCTTGTGGTGGATGAATATGGTGTTCTACAGGGCATCATGACCCCACGCGACCTGCTCGAAGCCATTACCGGCGAACTGCAACCCGGCGCGGCGATGGACGCCTGGGCAGTGCAACGCGACGATGGTTCCTGGCTGCTGGAAGGCTTGGTGCCCGTGGCTGAATTGAAAGCCCGTCTCGATATCCGCGACCTTCCCGAAGAAGACCGGGGCCGCTATAACACCTTGGCGGGATTATTGATGGCCGAATCAGGACGTTTGCCCGAAGTGGGTGAACGCATTGCGTGCGCGGGATGGATATT
>JAUYGP010000418.1 GCA_030690515.1 Giesbergeria sp. | reverse complement strand
AAAATGGACGTGCCCGATTGCACCAGGCGCTGCAGGCGCTCCCACATCAGGTGGCGCGCCTGCGGGTCCAGCCCGGTGGTGGGCTCGTCGAGCAGCAGCAGGCGCGGTGCGTTGACCAGGGCGCGCGCCAGCGACAGGCGCCGCTTCATGCCGCCTGACAGCTCGCCGGGCTTGGCCGCTGCCTTGTGCGTGAGCGCGGCAAATTCCAGCAATTGCGGAATGCGCTCGTCCAGCGTGGCACGTGGCAGGCCGAAATAGCGGCCATACACGCGCAGGTTCTCAGCGCAGGTGAAGTCGGGGTCGAGCGTGTCGAACTGTGTCACCACCCCCAGTTGCTGCTTGATGGCCAGGGCGTCGCGCGGCATCGCCAGCGCTGCGCCGCCTTCGGGCGGGTAGTAGTGGATGCTGCCGGCGTCGGGTGCCGTCAGCCCCAGGCACATGCGGATGGTGGTGGTCTTGCCTGCGCCGTTCGGGCCGATCACGCCCAGGCACTCGCCCGGGTGGATCTGGAACGAGACATCGTCCACTACGGTGGCCGCGCCGTAGTGCTTGCGCAGCAACTGCACATCGAACAGCGGGGCGGGTGGGGAGCTGGGGTTCATGGGGCAGTTGTATCGAAAATAAGATAAAAATCGGCCTCTAGCGCTTTCTGGTATTGCGCTGACAGCTATCAATTCAATAGTTTCTTGCTGCGGTGAAGTGTGCTGGGCGCATGGTGTCTTGTCGCGCCAGGCTCCGCCGCAGGCCTGGCGCAGCGGTATCGTGGGCCTTTCAGTACAGGGGATTGTGAATGGTGAGCCATCCGGCATTCTGGCTGGGCGCTGTGGCGCTGGTGTTTTGGGGCTTGCGCTACGCACTGCATCGGGGTCTGGCGCCCGAGTCGACCCAGGCAGGCGTGCAGCCCCTGGCACTGGGGTTGCCTGCCCAGGCGGTGCGTATTCCCGCAGTGCGGGGACTGACGCTGTTTGCCTGGTACGTGCCCCAACCGGGCCCGCAACCGGCCCCCGCCGTGGTGTTGCTGCATGGCTGGGGCGGCAACGCCAGCACGCTGTTGCCTGCTGCGCAAACACTGCACCAGGCAGGCTATGCCGTGCTGCTGCCCGAGGCGCGCAACCATGGCCGCAGCGACCGTGATGGCCACAGCTCTTTGCCCCGTTTTGCCCAGGACCTGGGCAGCGCACTGGACTGGCTCGCGCTGCAGCCGGGCATTGACACGACGCGCGTGGCAGCCCTGGGGCATTCGGTGGGCGGTGCCGCGGTGTTGTTGGCGGCGTCGCAGCGCACCGACCTCTACGGCGCCATCATCGTGTCGGCCTTTGCCCACCCGGAGCAGGTGATGCGCCGCTGGCTGGCGGCGCGCCATGTGCCGTACTGGCCCCTGGGTTGGGTGGTGAACCGGTATGTCGAGTGGGTGATTGGTGCCCGGTTCACGGACATTGCGCCGCTCTATACCCTGGCCCGGGCGCAGTGCCCGGTGCTGTTGCTCCATGGCCGCCAGGACGACCTGGTGCCGGTGGACGATGTGCGCCAGCTCTGGCAGCGCCGTGGCAGCGCCCGGGTGCGCCTGCTGGAGTGCGATGGCACGCACGACGGCTTTGACGACCTGGCGGTGGTGTCGCGGCATATTCTGGATTTTCTGCGCGCACCGGACGAGGTTGATGTGCAGTCGCCGGCACATGGCGCATCCAGCGCCGTCGCGCCCGTCGCTTAGGATTTACTGAAACGCCACCTCGGCAAAGCTGCGCAATTTGCGGCTGTGCAGGCGGTGCACGCCCCCGGCGCGCAGGATGTCGACCGCGCGGATACCGATGCGCAAATGCTGATCGACACGCTCGCGGTAGAAGTGGTTGGCCATGCCGGGCAGCTTGATCTCGCCGTGCAGGGGCTTGTCGCTCACGCACAGCAAGGTGCCATAGGGCACGCGAAAGCGGAATCCGTTGGCGGCAATGGTGGCGCTTTCCATGTCCAGCGCCACGGCGCGGCTCTGGCTGAAGCGCCGCTGGGGCGTGTTGTCGGGCAGCAGCTCCCAGTTGCGGTTGTCGGTGCTGGCCACGGTGCCGGTGCGCATGATGTGCTTGAGCTCGCTGCGGCCCAGTTGCGTGACGTCGGCCACGGCTTGCTCCAGGGCCACCTGGATTTCAGCCAGTGCGGGAATGGGTACCCACAGCGGCAGCTCTTCGTCCAGCACATGGTCTTCGCGCACATAGGCGTGGGCCAGTACGTAGTCGCCCAGCTGCTGGCTGTTGCGCAGGCCAGCGCAGTGGCCCAGCATCATCCAGGCGTGCGGGCGCAGCACGGCGATGTGGTCGGTGATGGTCTTGGCATTGGACGGGCCCACGCCGATGTTGACCATGGTGATGCCGCTGCGGTCGGCCCGCATGAGGTGGTAGGCGGGCATTTGCGGCAGGCGGGGCGGCGGTGCGCCCAGCGCGTCACCGGGTTGCTCGGGCAGGCCCACGCGGCGTGTGACC
>JAUYGP010000417.1 GCA_030690515.1 Giesbergeria sp. | reverse complement strand
GCCGCGCTGGCCGCGCTGGCGCCCCATTGGGAACAGACGCAAGCCAACGTAGGCGCGCCGCTGCTGCCGCAGGGGCGTCTGCACAACCGCACCGGGCTCATTCTGGACGGCATGGTGGATCTACACGACCCCGATCTGGACATTGCCGTCCACCTGCAGCCAGGCGACATGTTCGGCTTTGGCGCCACGCCGGCACAGCACCTGACCACCTGGCAGGCGACCGCCGCATCCGATTGCCGCATGGCCTGGCTGGACGCCGACATCGTGACCAAGCTGTGCCGCGAGCATGGTGCGTTGGCCTATTTTTTCCCCTCCTTGCCCGCCACGGGACAAACCAGCCCCGCAAGCACCGCCGACTCCAGTGTGCACTTGAACCTACTGGGTACCTCGGTGCGTGCGCTCATCAAACGCGAACCCATCACCCTGGCGCCCGACACCTCTATTCGCGCAGCAGCGCAGCGGATGTGCGACCTGCGCGTCTCATCGGTGCTGCTGGTGCAGCAAGACCACCTGTTCGGCCTGGTGACAGACCGCGACCTGCGCAACCGCGTGGTGGCGCAGGGCCTGGACATTGACCGCCCGGTCTCCGACATTGCCACGTTAGCGCCCCTCACGATGCAGGCACAAAGTCCGGCGTTCGAGGCCCTGCTGCTCATGGCGCGGCACAACATCCACCACATGCCGGTCATGGACGGCACACGCATCGTCGGCATGATCACGGCCACCGATCTGGCCGAGCAACACAGCACCTCGCCGGTCTATCTGGCGGGCGACGTGTACAAGCAGACCACCGTCGAAGGGCTGGCACGCACCAGCACCAAGATTCGCCCCTTGCAGCAGCACCTGGCCGCCGCCGACGCCAGCGCCTACAGCACGGGCCACATCATTACCACCATCACCGACGCCATCACCACGCGGCTGCTCCACCTGGCTGAAGCCCAATTGGGTCCACCCCCCGTGGACTATGTGTGGGTGGCGGCCGGATCGCAGGCGCGCAGCGAGCAGACGGCCAAGTCCGACCAGGACAACTGCCTGGTGCTGGACGACCACTACGACGAAGCAGCGCACGGCGACTACTTTCGCGCCTTGTCGCGCTTTGTCTGTGACGGGCTGGCCGATTGCGGCTACATCCACTGCCCCGGCGAAATGATGGCCATGACCGACAAGTGGCGCCAGCCCCGTGCGCGTTGGGCCCAGTATTTCCAGCAGTGGGTGGACAAGCCCGAACCCATGGCACTGATGCTGACCTGCGTCTTCTTCGATCTGCGCGCCATCCACGGAAAGACGGAGCTGCTCGACTCCCTGCGCCAGGAGGTGCTGCAGCGTACCCGGGGCAACAGCCTGTTTCTTGCGCACATGGTCGGCAACGCACTCAAACACCGCCCACCGCTAGGACTTTTTGGCACCATCTCACGGATTCGCGGGGGCGAAAACGCCGGCACCATCGACCTCAAACACAGTGGCATCGTGCCCATCGTGGACCTGGCGCGCGTGTATGCGCTGGCCGGTGGAGTGGCCGCGGTGAACACGCACGACCGCCTGGAGCAAGTGGCCCAGGCCGGCGAGGTCAGCCCGCAAAGTGCCCGCGATCTGCGTGATGCGCTGGAGTTTCTGTCCAAACTGCGCATCGACCACCAGGCACGGCAAATCACCCAGGGGCAGGAGCCCGACAATTTTCTGGCACTCGAAGAACTGTCCAACTTCGAGCGCAGCCACCTCAAGGAAGCCTTCTCGGTGGTGCAAACGTTGCAGGGGGTGCTGGGGCAGCGGTATCAGACGGGGAGGTATTGAGTCTTTTTGGGCTCTAGCGCTTATTGGGTAAGCGTTAGCAGCTATTGTTTTAATGGTTACTGGCATGCCTTTGCAGCGGGCGGAGGCCGGGGTGTGCGCCCGGCGGCGCAGTAACTTTCTCTTGCTTCGCCAAGAGAAAGTCACCAAAGAGAAGGCGACCCTGCTGTCTGCGACCCCTGCGCTGCGCTACGGGGCAACCTGCGGTGCTCGGTGCTGGCGGGGTCTCGCTCGAACTCGCGCCTGCGGCGCTCAAACATTCCCGAGCCCTGATCCGCCATCCCCTGCGCGCCGCAGGCGCATACAAAAGGGGTGGGAGTCCAACATCCCTACGGGCCATCGCTGCTCTCGGCACCAAGGGGCCGCAGGCGCATGCCAGGCCGAGCGCAGCGATGGCCCGTTTGGGGCTTCCAACCCCCTTCTGGCTGCGCCTGCGGCGGGGT
>JAUYGP010000402.1 GCA_030690515.1 Giesbergeria sp. | reverse complement strand
CGTATTCCATGAAGCCTGTGGTCTTTCCCATGTCTGTGTCCTTGTGAATGATGTGCTGGCAGCGAGCGACCTCAAGGGGTCACTTTTGCTACTGTTTCTGTAGCTTCTACCGCTGGTGTAGCGGACTCTTCAAGCACTTTTCTTTCATAAATTTCAGACAAGGCACGCTTGTATTCGGTGGGGAACACCTTGACAAATTTGCTGCGCGATGCGGCCCAGTTGTCGAGCAATTCGCGTGCGCGCTTGCTGCCGGTCCAGCGGTTGTGGTCTTCCAGCATCTTCTTGAGCTGGGCTTCGTCGGTCTGATCGCGGTGCCAGGTGGCGCGCGGCATGGTGGCCATTTGTTCGTCGCTGGGCAGGATGCGTTCGAGCGTGACCATGGACAGGTTGCAGCGGGTGTCGAACTGGCCGTCTTCGTCGTACACGTAGGCCACGCCACCGCTCATGCCGGCGGCAAAGTTGCGGCCGGTTTTGCCCAGCACCACGACGGTGCCCCCGGTCATGTATTCGCAGCCATGGTCGCCCGTGCCTTCCACCACCGCGGTGGCACCCGACAGACGCACGGCAAAGCGCTCACCGGCGACGCCGCTGAAGTAGGCCTCACCGCTGGTGGCGCCGTACATGACGGTGTTGCCCACAATGGTGTTGCGCGCGGCATCGCCCCGGAAGTCGATGCTCGGGCGCACGATCACACGGCCGCCGGACAGGCCCTTGCCGGTGTAGTCGTTGGCATCGCCGATCAGGTACAGCGTGATGCCGCGCGTGAGGAACGCACCGAATGACTGGCCACCCGTGCCTTCGAGCTGGATGCGGATGGTGTCGTCCGGCAGGCCTTCGGGGTGTACGCGGGTGACCGCGCCGGAGAGCATGGCGCCGACCGAGCGGTTGACGTTGCGCGCCACCTCGATGAACTGCACGCGCTCGCCTTTTTCGATGGCGGGCTGGCTTCGCTCGATGAGCTTGCGGTCCAGCGTGTGCTCAATGTTGTGGTCTTGCACGTCCACATGGAAGCGCGGTACGTCGGCGGGCACGATGGGTTGGGCAAACAGTCGGCCAAAGTCCAGGCCGCGCGCCTTCCAGTGCTCCAGGCCCTTGCGCATGTCGAGCAGGTCGGTGCGGCCAATCAGGTCGTCAAACTTGCGGATGCCCAGTTGCGCCATGATCTGGCGCACTTCTTCGGCGACGAAGAAGAAATAGTTCACCACATGTTCGGGCTTGCCCGAGAACTTGGCGCGCAGCACCGGGTCTTGCGTGGCCACGCCCACGGGGCAGGTGTTGAGGTGGCACTTGCGCATCATGATGCAGCCCTCGACGACCAGCGGCGCGGTGGCAAAGCCGAACTCGTCGGCGCCCAGCAGCGCGCCGATGGCGACGTCGCGGCCAGTCTTCATCTGACCGTCGGCCTGCACACGGATACGGCCGCGCAGGCGGTTGAGCACCAGGGTTTGCTGGGTTTCGGCCAGGCCGATTTCCCAAGGGCCGCCCGCGTGCTTGATGGACGACCAGGGCGATGCGCCCGTGCCGCCATCGTGTCCGGCGATCACCACATGGTCGCTCTTGCACTTGGCCACGCCCGCAGCAATAGTGCCCACGCCCACTTCAGACACCAGCTTGACACTGATGCTGGCGTGCGGCGCCACGTTCTTCAGATCGTGGATGAGCTGCGCCAGGTCTTCAATGGAATAGATGTCGTGGTGCGGCGGGGGCGAGATCAGGCCCACGCCGGGTACGCTGTGGCGCAGCTTGCCGATGTAGTTGGACACCTTGCCGCCGGGCAGCTGGCCGCCCTCACCGGGCTTGGCGCCCTGGGCCATCTTGATCTGGATCTGGTCGGCCGACGACAGGTATTCAGCGGTGACACCAAAGCGGCCCGAGGCCACCTGCTTGATGCGGCTGCGCAGCGAGTCGCCGTCGAGCAGGGGCAGATCGACCTCGACGTTTTCGGCACCGATCACGCTCTTGAGACTGTCGCCCTGCTTGATCGGGATGCCCTTGAGTTCGTTGCGGTAGCGCGCGGCATCTTCACCGCCCTCGCCCGTGTTGCTCTTGCCGCCGATGCGGTTCATGGCCACGGCCAGGGTGGCATGGGCTTCGGTGGAGATGGAGCCCAGCGACATGGCACCCGTGGCAAAGCGCTTGACGATGTCCTTGGCGGAGTCGACCTCGTCCAGCGGCACCGCCTTGGCGGGGTCGAACTGGAATTCGAAGAGGCCGCGCAAGGTCATGTGGCGCTTGCTTTGGTCGTTGACCAACTGGGCGTATTCCTTGTAGGTGCTCCAGTTGTTGGCGCGCGTGGCGTGCTGCAGCTTGGCGATGGTGTCGGGCGTCCACATATGCTCTTCGCCGCGTGTGCGCCAGGCGTACTCCCCCCCGGTATCGAGCATGTGGGCCAGCACGGGGTCGGCACCAAAGGCGGCCTTGTGCATGCGGATGGCTTCTTCGGCGATTTCGAACACGCCGATGCCTTCGATGCGGCTGGCCGTGCCGGTAAAGTATTTGCCGATGGTGTCGCTGTTGAGGCCAATGGCCTCGAACAGTTGTGCACCGCAGTAGCTCATGTAGGTGCTCACGCCCATCTTGGACATGATCTTGGACAGGCCCTTGCCGATGGCCTTGACGTAGTTGTAGATGGCCTTGTCGCTTGAAAGGTCGCCGCCCAGGTCCTTGTGCATGTCGGCCAGGGTT
>JAUYGP010000379.1 GCA_030690515.1 Giesbergeria sp. | reverse complement strand
CGGGCGCTATGGCGGCGAGGAGTTTCTGGTGCTGCTGCCCAACACTGCCACCGACGCAGCGCTGCCCGTGGCCCAGCGCATTCACACGGCGCTGGCCACCGGACACGCGCTCGACTGCCAGGTCAGCATTGGCGTCACCCACTGGCAAGGCCCGGACGACACGCTCGATACCATGCTCGGCCGCGCCGACGCAGCCCTGTACGAGGCCAAGGGACAGGGGCGGAATCAGACCTGCACGGCCTGAAGGGGATGTGCCACGGCACCCCGCGCGCGCCACTGCGCCGCGGAGCAGATCCACGGGCCTCTTGCCAAACACAACTGTATGCATATACAGTCTTGGTGTGCGGCATTCGCACGACCATCCCCCCACAGGAGCCACCCTATGCTTGACCACATGACCTTCCGCGTCACCGACATCCAACGCACCAAGGCGTTTTACAGCGCAGCCCTTGCGCCCCTGGGCTACAGCCTTTCTTTCGACGGCAACTACGGCATGAACATCCTCGGGTTCGCCTACCCCGACCCCGCTGAGCCCGACGGCAAAAAGGCGGACGTGTGGTTCGTCGATGGCCCCTCCCCCTACGGTGGCCCACCGGCCACCACGGGCTGCCATCTGGCCTGGAAGGCCCAGACCCGCGCGCAGGTAGACGCCTTCTACGCCGCCGCCATCGCCGCTGGCGGCAAGGACAACGGCGCACCCGGCCTGCGCCCCGACTACCACCCGCACTACTACGGCGCCTTCGTCATCGACCCCGAGGGCAACAACATCGAGGCGGTGTGCCATTTGGCGGAGTAGGAGGTGCACGGTGCCTCGGCCCCATCGGCGGTATCAGGTCAACAGCCAAAATGGCCTGTACAACATCCCCACTTCCTTCCTGGCGCAGTTGAAGCAAGGGGTCGAAGATGCCCTCTGAAAACGAGAAATTCCAACGTGACCTGCTGGCGTCCGTCCAGCAAATGAAACGTGGCGAAGCCGCCCGCACCACGCAAGTCAAGCTGCCGGTGGCAGCGCGAGCGCGCGCAAAAATGGGGCTGTCCCAGCAAGCGTTTGCGTTGCTTCTGGGTGTTTCCGCGAGAACACTGCAAGACTGGGAACAGGGCCGCCGCTCACCCACGGGTGCGGCGAAAACACTGCTCCGTGTCGCCGTTGCACACCCGGAAGTTTTGCAAGAGTTGCACATGTAGAGCGATGCCCAAC
>JAUYGP010000374.1 GCA_030690515.1 Giesbergeria sp. | reverse complement strand
TCAACGCCTTGACCGCCCGCTTCCCGGTCTACGGCTGACCCTCCCCCGGCAGGCCCACTGCCGACGCCAATGCTCTCTCTTATCAGGGATGCATTGGCGCCGCTAGGCGAGTGGGCAAGCCACGGAACACCCCCATGAAATGCCCTTTCTGCAGCCACCATGAAACCCAGGTGGTCGAAACCCGGGTGTCCGAAGACGGGGACTTCATCCGCCGCCGTCGGCGCTGCGCTACTTGCGAGAAACGCTTTACCACCTACGAGCGGCCGGAAGTGAGCTTTCCCGTCGTGGTCAAGAAGGACGGGCGCCGCACGGAATACACCCGCGCCAAGCTTATGGGCTCGTTCAACATTGCCTTGCGCAAACGCCCGGTCAGCACGGCGCAGGTGGATTCAGCCATTGAGCGCATCGAAGAAAACCTGCTCAATCTAGGGCAACGCGAGATTCCATCGAGCCGCATTGGTGAACTGGTGATGCGCGAACTCAAGAAGCTCGACAAGGTCGCCTACATCCGCTATGCCAGCGTGTACCGCAGCTTCGAGGATATTGACGAGTTCAAGACCCTCGTCGATGAAGTGCGACAGTAAGTCCCCTTCGTCACTGAAATAGCTATCAATAATGTAGCTACAATCGCCTGCCCATAAAGCGCTAGAGGCATTTTTATCCATTAGTGGTGTCGCCTGCGGCTCGGCAGAGTGAACCACGGAGCGGCACAATGCCGCCTCTGTGAACCTCCGCCATTTACTGCAGCTCGTGCTGCTGTCCGCCCTGTGGGGCGCCTCCTTTCTGTTCATTCGTGTGGCCAGCCCCGTGCTGGGGCCGCATGTCATGGCTGCGCTGCGCATTGGCCTGGCCACGCTCACCCTGGTGGGCATCATGCGTGTCACGCGCGAACCCTGGCCCTGGCGCCACTGGCGTGAGCTGACCGGCCTGGGCGCCCTGACGGTGGCTCTGCCCTTCTTGCTGTATGCCTGGGCGGCGCTGCGCTTGCCTGCGGGATACAGCTCGCTGGTCAATACCATGGTCGTGCCCTTTGGCGTGCTGTCTTCGGCCTGGATGAAGGAAGACCAGCTGAGCCTGCGCAAATGGCTGGGCTGCTTGGCGGGTTTTCTGGGCGTGGCTTTCATCGTGCAGCTCGGCCCCGTGCAGCCCACACCAGAGCTGATGGCGGGTGCCCTGGCCTGCATGGGCGCGGCAGCCTGCTACGGCATGTGCACGCCCTGGATGAAGCGCACCACACAACGCATCAGCCCCCTCGCCATTGCCGCAGGCATCCACGCCACCGCGCTGGTGATGCTGCTGCCAGGCGCAGCCTGGGACTGGCCGCACGCCCGCTTCACACCCGCAGCCCTGGGGGCGGTGCTGGTCATGGGGGTGGTGACCTCGGGCCTGGCCTACTGGCTCAACCTGCGCGTGCTGAGCCAGATCACGCCCGTGGCGGCCATGAGCTCGGCTTTCATGATTCCCTTGTTCGGTGTGGCCTGGGGACACCTGTTCCTGGGTGAAGCTCTGGGCCCGGGCATCTGGTGGGGTGGCGCGCTGGTGCTGCTGGCGACGGCCCTGGTGACCGGATTCAACCCGCTGCGCCTGCTGGTCGTCCTGCGCAGGCGCTGACCCCTGTGGTCAGAGTGACGCCTTGATCGGCGGCACCGACTGCACTACATCACCACACTGCGCGCGGTGGCGCAGGGCGTGGTCCATCAGCACCAGGGCCAGCAGGGCCTCGGCAATGGGTGCCGCGCGAATGCCCACGCAGGGGTCGTGGCGGCCCTTGGTGATGACTTCGGCGCTCTGGCCATGGATGTCGATGGACTCGCGTGGGCTGATGATGGAACTGGTGGGCTTGATGGCGATGCTCACTTCGATGTCCTGCCCGGTGCTGATACCCCCAAGCACGCCCCCCGCGTTGTTGTTACGAAAGCCCCCTGGAGTAAGCGAATCACCGTGCGTGGTGCCACGCTGCGCCACGCTGTCAAAACCGGCGCCAATCTCCACGCCCTTGACGGCGTTGAGGCCCATCATGGCGTAGGCAATATCGGCATCAAGCTTGTCGAACAACGGCTCACCCAGGCCCACGGGAACGCCGGTGGCCTGCACGCGGA
>JAUYGP010000364.1 GCA_030690515.1 Giesbergeria sp. | reverse complement strand
GTGGTGATGGACACCGCGCCCACCGGCCACACGCTGCTGCTGCTGGATGCCACTGGCGCCTACCACCGCGACATCGTGCGCCAGATGGGCAGCACCGGCGTGCACTTCACCACGCCGATGATGCAGCTGCAGGACCCGAAGCAGACCAAGGTCATTCTGGTGACGCTGGCCGAGACCACGCCCGTGCTCGAAGCCGCCCGCCTGCAGGACGACCTGCGCCGCGCCGGCATCGAGCCCTGGGCCTGGGCCATCAACAACAGCGTGGCGGCCGCCCGGGTGACGTCGCCGCTGCTGCGCCAGCGCGCCCACAACGAACTGCGCGAGATCGAGACTGTGTCCACCCGCCACGCGGTGCGCTATGCCGTGGTGCCGCTGCTGAGCGAGGAACCCGTGGGGGTGCAGCGGCTGTTGCAACTGGCGGGTGAAACCCTGCCGTCTTCAGGAGTGTGAAATGGGCTTGTTCGAGCGTTACCTGACCGTCTGGGTCGGCATCGGTATGTTGGCCGGTGTGGGCCTGGGTTTGCTGGTGCCGGGCGCTTTCCAGGCCATTGCCGCGCTGGAGGTGGCCCATGTGAACCTAGTGGTGGCCGTTTTCATCTGGGTGATGATTTACCCGATGATGATCCAGATCGACTGGAGTGCGGTGAAGGACGTGGGCAAAAAGCCGCGCGGCCTGTTGCTGACGCTGGTCGTCAACTGGCTCATCAAGCCCTTCACCATGGCGGCGCTGGGCGTGCTGTTTTTCCGGTACCTGTTTGCGCCCTGGGTCGATCCGCAGTCGGCCAGCGAATACATCGCCGGCATGATTTTGCTGGGCGTGGCGCCGTGCACAGCCATGGTGTTCGTCTGGAGCCAATTGGTGAAGGGCGACGCCAACTACACGCTGGTGCAGGTGTCGGTCAACGACCTCATCATGGTGGTGGCCTTTGCGCCGATTGCCGCCTTGCTGCTCGGCGTGACGGATGTGACCGTGCCCTGGCAAACGCTGGTGCTCTCGACCGTGCTCTACGTGGTGCTGCCGCTGGCGGCGGGGATGGTCACGCGCGCACTGTTGCAGCGGCGCTCGCCCGAGGCGGTAGCCGACTTTGTCGCGCGGCTCAAGCCCTGGTCGATCACCGGGCTGATTGCCACCGTGGTGCTGCTGTTTGGCTTCCAGGCGGGCACCATCGTGGCGCAGCCGCTGGTGATTGCACTGATTGCCGTGCCGCTCATCGTGCAGAGTTACGGCATTTTTGCGATTACGTGGTGGGGCGCGCGCTGGCTCAGGCTGCCGCACGCGGTGGCGGGGCCTGCCTGCCTGATCGGCACGTCCAATTTCTTTGAGCTGGCCGTGGCTGTGGCGATTTCACTGTTTGGCCTGCAATCAGGCGCGGCCCTGGCCACCGTGGTGGGCGTGCTGGTGGAGGTGCCGGTGATGCTGTCGCTGGTGGCCTTTGTGAACCGCACGCGGCACTGGTTCGTGCCCCAGGTAAACTGAGCCGCGGCA
>JAUYGP010000346.1 GCA_030690515.1 Giesbergeria sp. | reverse complement strand
TCGCCACCCATGCCTTGCAAGGCCATGGTGAAGCGTTCAGCCGGGCCTGACGGTACACTGGCGGGGCTATCGTCGTCCTCGCCTTCATCGTCTTCGTACGACGGGTGGGTCTGCACCCCGCTCAGACTCATCTCGGGCCACTGGAAGCTACCGCTCACCTTATGGCGCGCCGCATCAAGGCTCATCTGGTAGGTCAGCGCTTGCCAGCTTACCCGCTGGTCGCCCTCACCCATCTCACCGGCGGGCATCGCAAAATGAATGTCATGTCCACCCATCAGGCGGTGCACCGTGGTCAGCGTCGGGGGGCTCACCTTGGCCAATGCCTGGCGTGCGTTCTCGTCGAGTCCTTCCACGGCAAAGTGCGACTCGACCACCGCCGCCGCCACGCGTGCACCCGCGAGCGGGCCGTGGCGCAGGGTGCTGTCCACCGCAATGCGGATCGGTGGGGGCACAGCGGCATCGTCGACATCAGCCGCTGCGGGGGGGCTCCACTGCAGCACCAGCTTAGCGTGCGAAGTCCAGAAACCGCGCTCGTACTGGTGTGACACCACGGCCTGCGGGCCAAGAAAGCCTTTGGCTTCTTCCAGTGCCTCCTCATAGTGCTTGCGGGCAGATTCGCCCATGTACCAGGTTGCTCCCCCGTAGGCGGCCAGGAGCACGACCACAGCTGCGCCAACGATATTTTTCTTGCTCATAGGTATTTTGGATTCCATGTGACATCCACCGCTGCGGTGGAAGCGGGCGAGAATACCAGCGCCATCGGCTGCTCAGACACCCACAGCACAAACCAATTGCAAGCAGATGTGAGTGCTCCATAACGCACCCGCAAGGCCGGCCTGCCCTTCCCAGGGCAGTGCGCAATACGCCCCGAGAAAATAGTGACAAAATAGCCTCCAATGCTTGCCTATCAAGCGCTAGCAGCTATTGTTTTTGATAGTTCATCAGCGATCGACGGTCGCTAGGCGTACCGCCAATCCCAGAAACACCAGTCCCGCCACGCGGTTGAGCACCGTCTGTGCCCGCGCCGAGCGCTGCAGCAGCGTGCCAAACACCCCCGAAAAACAGGCGATCGCCCCAAACACCAGCAGCGTGGCCACCATGAACACCACACCCAGCACCATCAGTTGCAGTGCAACACCCCCACGCGCTGGGTCGGCAAACTGCGGCAAAAAGGCCAGAAAAAACACCAACACCTTGGGGTTGGTCAGGTTCATCACCACGCCGCGCCCCACCATGCGCCCCAGGCTGGGGGCCTGGGCCACTGGAGCGTCCGTTGGCACCTCGGAAGCCACGGCCGCCGGTGCACGCAGCGCCTGCCAGGCCAGATAGGCCAAATAGGCTGCACCGCAGAACTTAAGCACCGTAAACGCCACCGCCGAGGCTGCAAACACCGCTGCCAGGCCCAGCGCCACGGCCGCCGTGTGCACCACCAGCCCGGCACACAGGCCCACCACCACGGCCATGCCCGCGCGCCAGCCCCGCTGGGCCGACTGCAGCAGCACAAAAATGTTGTCTGGCCCGGGCGTCAGGGCCAAAACCACGGCAACGCCGAAGAATGCGATCAGGGTTTGAAGGGTGGGCATGGAGTTTCAGTCAGAAAAAAACACAGAGGTCCTGGCGCAACGGCACGGCCAGAGGATTGCATTGTGCATGCGGTGCTATCGCATGGGAATGACGAACACGCGGCGCCGGGGCTGGCACATCGGGCCTTCGTACGGCCCGCCATCGCGCTCCCAACCGGGGCCGGGAGACACCTGTGCGCAGACGCGGTGGCCGTCGACCTTGCTGCGCCAGTAGTACCAGGGCGCGGGTGCTGCCAGCGCCAGGCCGC
Organism: Giesbergeria sp.; assembly: GCA_030690515.1. Lineage (GTDB taxonomy): Bacteria > Pseudomonadota > Gammaproteobacteria > Burkholderiales > Burkholderiaceae_C > Simplicispira. The sequence goes on along the minus strand of JAUYGP010000346.1, from coordinate 1,478 downwards.
AGCACAGCGCCGCACTGGCCCACGCTGCCTGGAAGCACCGCCGCATCCTCATGGCGAAGACCACCCCGGGAGCGACCGCAAAAAGGAATCCACCGCACCGGTATACGCCCCGGGCAGGCCCAGCGTTTCATTGACGTCGCCATGCGAGAGCGCCTGCGGCAGCACGCCCACGCGGACTCCCATCGACTGCCCACGCTCCGCAAACTGCCGGGCTTGCGGGCACGGCGTGCGACGCAGGCTGGAACACACCACCAGCATCGGGGCTGCACCTGGTTGCCACTGGTGTTGCGGAGACACGCTGCGCCAGTAGGCGGGATCGCTGCCAAACGCCTCGTCGAACAACGGCGCGTGGCGAGCCTGCATGGTCTGCTCCACGTCCATGGCGCCGCTGTCGAGCGCCACCGTGCCCAGCACCGGCTGCGCCCCTGCGGCGCGCAGACCCTCGGGCGACACTGCCAGCAACGCCACCAGATGTGCACCGGCGGAATGCCCCATGAGCACAAAACGCCGCGCATCACCACCCCAGCGGGGAGCCTGTTGCTGCGCATGGGACAGCGCCAAGGCCACGTCGCGGGCCTGTGCGTCGGGCCGGGCCTCGGGCAGCATGCGGTAATTGACCGACACCAGCACCACGCCCTGGGCCGCCCAGTGCGCCAGTTTGTTCTGCACCAGCCGGTCATGGGCCTTGTCGCCGCGCCGCCAACCGCCGCCATGCACCAAAAAAAGCACAGGTGCCCCCTGCACCCGATCGGGCACGTAAATGTCCATGCGCTGCTGCGCATCGGGGCCATAGGCTACTTCGCGCAACAGGCGCAGACCCGGTGGCAAGGCCTGTGGCGGCGCTGTGCGGGCGCTGCTGCTGCCCCCATCTTCAACGTCGCTGACGTCTGTCGATCGCCCAAGACGGTCACGCAACGGGCCGGCAGCGGCACTCGCCGCCGCTAGGCAGAGAGCCAGCGCAACAGACTGTAGGGCCGTGCGCAACATGTCAGACAGAGAGTGATAGGGCATGGGGTGCTTTCGTGGCTGCGTCCGCATTGTCCAGCGCCTGTATGAAGGCCCTGCAACACGCAGGTTTCAAGCGGTAACAATCCAGCCTTCCAGCGGGTCCATGTCCAGCGGCAGGCCATAGAGCGCATCTCCGTCGGCATGGCGTGCGTCGGCCCAGGCGGCCTGCAGCAGGCACAGCACGGCGTCCAGATGATCACCCCGGGCGTCGTCCACCAGAGCGTCGCGCTGCGCGTGGCTGAGCTTGAGCTGCAGCCGCAGGCGCGTTTGCCCGTTTTCCAGTGCGGTGATCAAATCCTTGCGGGCGATCAGGCGGTCGGGGGTCTGCTTCGCATGGTCGTCGCTTTTGTAGCTGCGCCGCTGCAGCACTTCGCGCGCCAGCAGGCCGGGGTAGGCCTCCAGCGCCGCGCGCGTCGGGTCGCCTGCGTGCAGGCCCGGCAGGTGCACGCCTGCCGCAAGCAAGAGCGGCA
>JAUYGP010000341.1 GCA_030690515.1 Giesbergeria sp. | reverse complement strand
AGCCGCTGCGGGTGGCGGACTACTTGAAGCACATCGTGGAGGCCATTGGCAACATTCATGAGCGAGAGCCTCAAACAAAGCCTCTTACAAACCCCAATTGGGTATCATCCACCCCATTATGGGTATGAATCAATCCCCTGCATCCACCGCTACCAGCCTGGCTGACGCCCTCTTCCCCCGCGTGCGCCAACGCGTGTTGGCCGTGCTCTTCAGCACACCCGACCGCAGCTTTTACGCAAACGAAGTGATTGCGCTGGCCCAGTCGGGTACGGGTGCGGTGCAGCGCGAGCTGGCGGGCTTGTCCGAAGCAGGCTTGCTGACAGTCAGCAAACAGGGCAACCAGAAGCACTACCAAGCCAATGCCGATGCGCCGGTGTTTGCCGAGCTCCGCGGCCTGGTGCTCAAGACCATGGGCGTGGCCGATGTGCTGCGCGCTGCCCTGGCACCGCTGGCCGGGCAGATCGAGCAGGCGTTTGTGTATGGCTCGGTGGCGCGCCAGCAGGACACGGCGCGCAGCGATGTGGACCTGATGGTGGTCAGCCCCAGCCTGGGTTATGGCGAGCTGTTTGGCGCGCTGGAAGCCGCCACGCAAACGCTGGGCCGCACCATCAACCCCACGCTGTATACCCCGCAAGAAATTGCCAAGCGCATCGAGCAAGACAATGCATTCGTGACCCGCGTGCTACAGCAGCCCACGGTTTGGCTCATCGGCAAACAGGAGCAGTTGCATGTCCCAACCACTGGATAACCTGAGCGGCCCAGGCAAGCAGCTCAAAGCCGAGGCCCCAGACGCAGCGGAGTTGGCCGGGTTGCTGCGCACCGGCCTGGCGCGCTTGGCAGACGCACGCAACACCAGCTTGGCACTGGAAAGCCGGTTTGACCTGGCCTATAACGCCGCGCACGCGCTGTGTCTGGCCGCGCTGCGCCGCAAGGGCTACCGAGCTGGCAACCGCTACATCGTGTTCCAGGTATTGCCCCACACGCTGGGCTTGGGGCCAGAGGTGTGGCGGGTGCTGGACAAGTGCCACAACACTCGCAACCTGGGCGAGTACGAAGGGCTGCTGGATGTGGATGCCCGGCTGGTCGCCGATCTGATCACGGCCACGCAGACAGTGGCGGATGCGATGCAGCGGTAGGAGCAGATGTCATTTGCTATTTAAAGAATAGCTGCTCGCTCTTATCCAATAAGCGACAGAGGCCAATTTCATCTAAAAAATTGCAGTAACACCGAAACCCATGACGCTCCCGTTCACCCCCACATTCGCCCAAGTGCCGCCCGGCCCGCTGGCAGGCCCCTTGCAGTTGTTGCCCGTCAACGCAGGTGTAGTGTCGGTACACACAGCAGACGGCGCGCATGTGGGCTCGCTCAAACAAGTGGGCGGGGCATGGAAGTTCAAGGCCATGGGCTACGACGCCGCCGGGCGCATGGAGCCGGGCCACGGCCCGCTGACGGAGCAGCACAACATACAGTTCGCCACACCCGATGCAACAGAGGTGAGCGCCCGATTGCTTGGGGCTCTCCAGAACCCGCTGTAAAAGCCACCCAGCAACCCCTTGGGCGCCAAGTATTCGGCGGCTGATTTGCTATATTAATAATAGCTATCAGCGCTTACCCATCAAGCTCTAGAGGCCAATTTTGCACTAAAAACGATCAACCAACAGCGCTACTTAGAACTTGTCCGCAAATAAGCGGGGTCGGCTGACGGCCGCTTCGGGCGCCAGGCGGCGTTGCAAATCCTCGCAATGCCACTGGGCATTGCTGCGGTGTTGCGCCTTGCCTGCCATCCCGAATCGCCTCGCCAGCCTCAACCCGCCTATTTACGGACAAGTTCTTAGTCTCCCCACACACAAACTCCACCGCCGCGCACACCGCCGCCACCTGTGCGGCGATGCACTGCTCGGGCGTGGCGCGGGGGCTGTCCGGGTAGACCTCGGTCGTAGTGGTGTAGCGCGCGCCGCTGATGCCCGCGCACAGGCCCCACTGATTCATCGGGTAGTGGATGACGCCCGGCGCCACCATGGGCGAGCCGATGATTTCGTTCTTGTCGTCCGCAGGCGCTATATGAGTCACGCGACTCACGGCTTCGATGATGGCCTGCTGGAACCCCGGCTGGGGGTTCTCGGTGTCGTCCACCAGATAGAAGCCATCGGGGATGCTGCCGGGCTCAAACACCTTGCCGTCGCGCGCGGCCACGGCGGGGCGGTATTCGGATTCGTCGGTGTCGGTGGTTTCGTGCAGGTCGATGTGGGCGGCAAACGGGCCGTACTGGGCCTGGTGCTGCGCCACCAGCCGCATGAGGGCAGCAGATTCCTGCGCGGGGGAGCCTTCTTTGAACGCGCGGTTGGGGTCGATGGCGTCAAAGTTCCAGCGCTGAAAGCGCTCGTACGCCCAGGGGCTGACGCAGGGCACGACCAGCAGGTTGGCGCGGCCTGCAAAGCGCTCGGCCTGCGTATCCACAAAGCGCAGTGCACCGTGCACGCCACTGGTTTCGTAGCCGTGCACGCCGCCGGTGATGAGCACGCTGGGCCGCCCGGGCTGCCAATCGCGGCTGCGCAGGGCCCGCAGGGGGAAGCGTTCTGCCGGGTGCTGGGCGTCGGCATAGACCACGTCGCCATACAGCTCCACATCCAACCGGCCGCGCAGTGCCTCGATGGCAGTCAGCACGTCGTCGGCATAGCTGCGCTGGCGCACCTGGCGCGCGCGCCACTGGTCGCGTGCTGCGGCGCCCCAGGGTTGGCCGGGTGTGCCGATGGGGTAGAAAAAGGTTTCAGTCATGGTGCGGGAGTGCGGGGCGATGCGTCTGATGTCGGTAGGGGTTGGCGCGGTACAGCGCATTCATAGAATACCGGGCATTGGTCCGTGCCCTATGCCCTGCCGCCGCAAGCCCCACCACCACGTCTACGTGGTCGAACTCTCCAAAGATGTGCTGCTGGAGCCGCGTTTTCGCAGGTGCAACCCGGACTACATCGACGGCAAGCCCTGCGTGTATGTGGGCATGACGGGCCTGGACCCGGACGTGCGGTTTGACAAGCACAAGGCGGGCATCCAGGCCAACCGGTTTGTGACGCAATACGGCCTGCACTTGCTGCCCGATTTGTACGAGGGCTTTAACCCCATGCGCTACGAAGACGCGGTGGACCGGGAGATCGAGATTGGCATTGACCTGCGCTCGGCAGGTTTTGGGGTGTGGCAGGCCTGAGTTTGCGCAGCCGTCAGCAACCCTCTTCGTTACCACTAGCCCTGTTTTTGGCGCCTTCGGCCGCCCAATACGACTTCTGATACCCACGCACTGCGGCGCTATCGATGCGATACACAATGTGGTTTGCACCTTGCCTAACGACGATTTCGACCTCTTTCATTTTTCAACCCACCTCCAATTCACGACACCCAAACCACGCGCCATGTTCAACTTGTTCGCCTTGCTTTCCCGTATCGCCGCGCCAGCGCTTTTGTCCTTGGTGTCATGGGCCAACGCTGCCGAGCCGGTAAGTACCGGTTGGGCCAGCAACGCCGCCATTGGCGGCAAGGATGCTGTGTCGTACTACACCCCAGAGGCAAAAGCCCGCCACCAGGTGGTGGATGGCAGCAGCACCTATACCGTGCAATACCTCGGGGTGCCGTGGCGCTTTGCGTCACAGGCCAGCGCCGACAAGTTTGCCGCCAGCCCTGCCGCGTATGTACCGCAGTACAACGGGTTTTGCTCCAACGGCCTGTCGCTGGGCGAAGGCCTTATTCCTACCAACGGCGCGGTGTGGGAGTTTTTTGACGACAAGCTGCACCTGTTTTACGCCGAGCGTGGCCGTCAGCGCTGGCTCGCGGGCGACTGGAAAACCTACCGCCGCCAGGCCGACAAGGCCTGGCAGGACATCCTGGCCGCCAAACGCTGACGTGCCCACTGGAGCCACGCCGTTGTATTTGCCGGGCGCCAGGAGCGGCACGTGCTCTTCAATATCGATTCGCGTGAGGCGCTGATGTATCGCCCCCTCGCAAGCGAAATAGCAGCGTTGTTTGGGCAATCAATCACCCCCGCACGCTTTTTCCTGCCGCATCGCATTCAACCTAGAAACGGCAGTTGACCGCTTTGTATCTCTTGCGAAGCCACATGAAAGCTATCGTTGATGACTTCGATGGTGTTCGCCTGATGGGTGAGAGCGCTATGCACCCGCCAGCACCGCGCTCTGGGCGCCATGCGGCGTTGTTCCTCCTTGCGGGCAGGAGCCCGCCGCGTCGTCTCGCCTTGCCTGACGCCCTGATCACGGCACCGGCGGGCACATCCAACTGCCGTTTCTAGGTTCAATCGGCCGACATCGCACGCCACAAAATATGGAACAGTTCGTTGAATTGATCGGTCAGTGGCGTTTTTTCTCCGCGCACGATGTGCATCAGCACGACCCGGCCGATCATGCCCATGAAAACATCCAGCAGCACCTTGGATGACACCTGCCTGTTGAGCACGCCTCGGGCCTGGCCATCCTTGAATACCCCCAAAAAAGCACCCATCAGCTCGGGGCTTTCGTAGATGTCGATGTTCTTGTGCCGTGATACCGGCACGGCCGTGAACATGAGCAGCATCAAGGCCGGGTGCTTGTCCATGTAGTCCAGAGTGACCCAGCAGGTTTTGCGCAACCGTTCGCGGACATCGTCAATGCCCTGCAGGTGGTCGATCATGCGTTCGGCCAGGCGGCCCAGCATCACGTCGAGCATGGTGTAGACCAGCACTTCCTTGCTGCCGAAGTACTTGTAGATCGTCTGCAGTGAGACATTAGCGGCGCGCGCCACGTCGATCAGGCCCACCTCATGGAAGTCCCGGCTGGAAAATAGCGCCAGAACCGCCTTTTCGATGCGCGCCTGGGTGTCGCTGCGCATCTGCGAAAGCAGGGCGCTGCGGTGGGGCTTGCTATTTGGCTGTGCTGGTGCAGCGTCGGGCGCCGGAGCAACGGGGTAGGCTGTCATGGAAATCTATATTACCAAATGAGTTCTTGCAGCGAAAGAAAACTGCGTCAACTTGTCATTGAGAGCCAGTTTGGTCAAGATACGGACTGACGCGTCACCCTCATATTCTCTTGTATGAAAAGGGTGATGGCACATGCAAGAGCTTGCAGATGGATCTTTGTTGGCGGATCATTTTTCGGTAATTGAAATTACCGCTGTAGTGTTGCGATACATCGATGCAAGTTCTTTTGTTTGCTCTACCGGAGGATTAGAACCCGTGGCTATTCAAAATTTCGCCCCTGCCTGGATGACTGAAGAGCACCAGATGCTGTACGACTCGGCGAGTCGTTTTTTCAAGGAGCAGTGGGCGCCCAAGGACGAAGCCTGGCGCAAGGCGGGTATGTTGGACCGCGAAGCCTGGGAAGAGGCCGGCGCCAATGGTTTCCTGTGTGCTTCCATGCCCGAGGAATACGGCGGTGGCGGCGGAGACTTTGGCCATGAGGCGGTGCTCATCCTGGCGCAGGGTTCGGCCAACGTTTCGGGATTTGGCGGCTCGCTGCACTCGGGCATCGTGGCGCCCTACATCCTGCACCATGGCACCGAAGAGCAGAAGAAGCGCTGGCTCCCGCGCCTGGCGACGGGCGAGTTGATCGGCGCCATTGCCATGACCGAGCCGGGCACGGGCTCCGACCTACAGGCGGTGCGCACCACCGCGATCAAAGAGGGTGACAACTACCGCATCAACGGCAGCAAGACCTTCATCACCAATGGGCAGCTCGGCAACCTGATCATCGTCGTCTGCAAGACCGACAAGGACCAGGGAGCGCAAGGCATGTCGTTGATGGTGGTCGAGTCCGATCAGGTGCAGGGCTTCCGCCGCGGCCGCAATCTCGAGAAACTGGGTATGGACGCGCAGGATACCTCGGAGTTGTTTTTCGACGATATGGTGATTCCGGCTGCCAACCTGTTGGGTGGGCATGAGGGGCAGGGTTTCGTGCAACTCATGCAGGAGTTGCCGCAGGAGCGCCTGATCGTGGCGTTTGCCGGTATTGCCGCCATGGAGCTGGCCATGCAGGAAACGCTGGCCTACACCAAGGAGCGCAAGGCGTTTGGCAAGCCGATTTTCTCGTTCCAAAACACCCGTTTCAAGCTGGCCGAATGCCAGGCGCTGCTGATGGCCTCACGCGCGCTGGTCGATGCGGCCTTGGTCGCGCACCTCAAGGGTGAGCTGGGCGTGGACCGCGCCGCACTCATCAAATACTGGATCTCCGAGAACCAGTGCAAGCTGATCGATGAATGCCTGCAGCTCTTTGGCGGCTACGGCTACATGAAGGAATACCCGATTGCCCGCCTGTATGCCGATGCCCGTGTGCAGCGCATCTATGGCGGTACCAACGAAATCATGAAAGAGCTGGCCTCGCGCTTCCTCTGATGCCAGACCGGAAACCCATTCACCACTAAAGGAGCTTCCATGACCGAAGCCTATATTTTCGACGCTGTACGTACCCCGCGCGGCAAGGGTAAAAAAGACGGTGGCCTGCACCAGGCCACGCCGGTGTGGCTGCTGCGCACGCTGCTGCAAGCCTTGCAGCAGCGCAACCAGCTCGATACCGCGCAGGTAGACGACCTGGTTCTCGGTTGCGTCACGCCCGTGGGAGAGCAGGGCGCTGACA
>JAUYGP010000337.1 GCA_030690515.1 Giesbergeria sp. | reverse complement strand
GGCCGCTGGCGGCCTCGGCACTTTGCGCGGCCTTCTGGCCGGGCAGCCACAGCGGCACGGCCATTTCGACCTCCCATTCGCGCTGGCCCTGGTTGGCGTGAAAGCGGTCACTCACTGCGCCCAGCGACAGCGTGGCCGGGCCAGGCGTCAGGCCGCTGGCTGCTTCGATGTTGGCTGCGGCTTGTGCGTTGCGTGCGCTGCCCGCCTGGGCCTGGGGGCGCAGCAGCCAGGCCTGATCCATGGCCTGTGCCAGTGTTTGCGCTGCGGCAGGTGCGGTGACCAGCACAAGGGCCAGCAGCAACCCGGTGCATCTTCGCGGTGCTTGGTTTATGAAGGGGTGTGAGGACATGGCCTGCATGGTGCTGTGCGCCCCCCTACGGGCAGATTTCCAGAAGATTACAAATCTGTCATCTACGCTTCAGAAGGGGGTGAGGCAGGCACAATCGAGCGCAGTGCCCTACCGCAGCCCTGTACCCCATGAAGATCCTCATCGTTGAAGACGAGCCCAAGACGGGCGACTACCTCCAGCAGGGCTTGGCGGAGTCGGGCTTCATGGTTGATCTGGCGCGCAACGGCGTTGATGGCCTGCACCTGGCGTTATCGGGCGATCACGACCTGTTGGTACTCGACGTGATGCTGCCAGGCCTGAACGGCTGGCAGGTGCTCGAAACCCTGCGCCGCAGCGGCAAGGAGATGCCGGTGCTTTTTCTCACTGCGCGTGACCAGGTGGAAGACCGCGTCAAGGGGCTGGAGCTGGGGGCCGACGATTACCTTGTCAAGCCGTTCGCCTTTTCGGAGTTTCTGGCGCGTGTGCGCACCCTGCTGCGTCGGGGCAAGGGCGCGATGGAATCCACCGCCCTGCGCGCCGCCGACCTCGAACTCGACCTGCTGCGCCGCCGCGTGGTGCGCGGCGGGCAGCGCATTGAACTGACGGCCAAAGAATTCGCCCTGCTCGAACTGCTGCTGCGACGCCAGGGCGAGGTGCTGCCGCGCTCGCTGATTGCCTCGCAGGTCTGGGACATGAATTTCGACAGCGACACCAACGTCATCGAAGTGGCCATGCGCCGCCTGCGCGCCAAGGTGGACGATGCCTTCGAGCCCAAGCTGATCCGCACCGTGCGCGGCATGGGCTATGTGCTGGAGGCGCCCGATTGCCCAAGATCCTAAAAACCGCAGTTGACCGCTTGCAATCCCTGGAGAGGCCCCGTGAACACTTGCTTTGCGTCTCTTTGGAACGTTCACCTTTTGGGTGATAGCGCTATGCACCTTCCAGCACCATGCTCGGCGCGCCATGCGGCGTTGTTCCTCGTTGCGCACAGGAGTGCGCTGCCTCGTCGCGTCTTGCCTGGCACGTCGATCATGGCACTGGCAGGCGCATCCAACTGCGGTTTTTAGGATGATCTCGCGCCTCTCCCTTACGGCGCGGCTCACGCTGCTGTTCACCATGGGTTCGGGCGCCGTGCTGCTGGTGCTGGGGTGGCTGGTGGGGGTGGCGATCGAGCGCCACTTCGAGGAACTGGACCGCGCCGAACTCACGGGCAAGCTCCAGCATGCCCAGAACCTGATTGCGCAGGTGGGCACGCCCGCGCAGCTCGCACGCCTGCCGGTGCCGCTGGGCGAAGCCTTTCTGGCGCACCACGACTTGGTGGTGCGCGTGCTGGGGCCAGACCAGCAGGTCTTGCTGGCCACGCCCGGTGCGCAGTGGCCGGCGCAGTGGCAAGAACCGGCAACTGATCTGGCGTCGGCACCAATGCAGGCCTGGACGCAGGACGGGCGCAACTACCGGGGCCTGGCGGCCACCTTCCCGACCGCCATGGATAGCCAGGTGCAAGTGGCCATGGCCATCGACAGCGGCCACCACGATGCCTTTCTGCGCAGCTTGCAGCGCAGCCTGTGGCTGTTTGTGGCCTGCGCGGTGCTGTTCATGGGGTTGCTGGGCTGGTTTGCGGCGCGCCGGGGCCTTGCGCCGCTGCGCGCCATGCGCGAGCAGGCCGCCGCTGTGACGGCGCACAGCCTGGACCGGCGTCTGCCCGCGCAGGCCGTGCCCGCCGAGCTGGCCGACCTGGCCACTACCCTCAACGAGATGCTTGAGCGCCTGGAAGAAGCCTTCCGGCGCCTGTCCGACTTTTCCTCCGACCTGGCCCATGAGCTGCGCACGCCCATCAGCAACCTGATGATGCAGACGCAGGTGGCGCTGAGTCGCCCGCGCGATGCCGACAGCTACCGCGCCATCCTCGAATCGAACGCTGAAGAGTTTGAACGCTTGGCGCGCATGATTGCCGACATGCTGTTTCTGGCCAAGGCCGAGAACGGCCTGGCCATCGTGCACCGCGAGCCCGTGGATCTGGCGCGTGAGGTGCAGGACCTGTTTGACTTCTATGAGGCGCTGGCCGATGAGCAAGCGATTCGGCTGGACGTACAAGGCGCGGGCGTGGTGCTGGGCGACCGGCTCATGCTGCGCCGGGCGCTGAACAACCTGCTCTCCAACGCACTGCGCCATACCCCTGCCGGGGGGCAGGTTGCCGTGGCCATTGTTCGGCAGGAAGGCCAGATCGTGCTCACGGTGGAAAACACCGGCGAGATGATTCCCGCGCAGCACCTGGCCCGGTTATTCGAGCGCTTTTACAGGGCTGATCCGTCGCGCCAGCACGCATCAGGCGAGGGAACGGGCTTGGGTCTGGCCATCACGCAGGCGATTTTGCGTGCGCACAAAGGCGATGTAGGGGTTGCCTCGCACCCGGGTCGTACGGCTTTTACCCTGCGCTTTCCATTCTGAATGCGGGTTGACGGGGCTGCATGCGATGGCCGGAAGGGGTGCCGTGGCTGCCGGGGCTATGCTGTCGATGCGCGTATGCTCTGCGCCTTTTCCTTGCATAGCCCGCCGCCATGATCGATCACACCGATGACACACCTTCCGCCATCCAGGAGCCCCGCCTGTGGAGCGACGGCCGCTGGATGGCGCGGGTGATTAAAAACGAGGATGACGATGGTTGGGCCGTTTCCATGACGCTGCAGGGCGAGGACGAGCCCGCGCTGGTGGGCCCGTGGACCATGGGGCGCGACAAAAAGAACCCCAAACCGCTGGATGTGAATGCCTTCAATACCCTGGTCAAGACAGCCAGCGAAGTGCTGCGCCGCCACGAGCAGCAGCGTGTTGCCGTGCCGGTCGCGCACGTCCACGTGGATGGTGCCTGGCGGGGGCGGGTGGCGGGGGCGCAAGTCAAGGGCAGCAATGGG
>JAUYGP010000330.1 GCA_030690515.1 Giesbergeria sp. | reverse complement strand
GGTCAGTGTCCAGAATATGCCGCTAGGTCCACCCGGCAAGCCGTGTCACTCCTCTTATCTCATCCGTTAGGTCGCAAAGACCGTGCCCAGCCAGCATGTCTTCTTTCATCGTTCGCCACGCAATGGTGGCTGTCCTTATCGCTGGCATTCTGCTGCCGATAGTTGTTGGATTCTTTCCGCGTGGCCCCTTCGTCAGCGTTATCGCTGTTCTTGCAGCGCTGTGCTGGCCAGCGTTAGCTCTTCTCTACCCAGTGGTCGCCCTGTCTAGGGGATACATCACGGCCGAAGGTGGCACTACACATCGCTATGCCGACCCCATCCGCTTCTGGGTAGGTCTTGCAACGCATGAACTGCTGTTCTGCTTCGCCGCAGTTTTGGCCGCCGGCCTACTTCAGATGTACTTGGTTCCCGCTAGGCCATAGCCACAGTGCAATGAGCCTCACCAGAGTGCAATCGACGAGTAGCGGCAAAAGAGGATGGCCTACCGGACGCTCCAAATCTTGCCATCGCCTGCGCGGTCATTTCTTTCTTGCCCTGCCCACGCCGATCTGTTCCGCGCCGACCTGCTCAAACGTTGAGTGCCCGCATTTATCTGCCGCCACCGGCCGCTCCTGGCCGACAACAGCCGCCCATCGCCTGGAACTCAAATGCGCTGCCTCAGACATGAATGGCAAAGGACATGCGCTGCGCCCACCGTTCCGGGATTGGGGTCTGAGCACGAGTTTCGCTGCGCTGCATCGTGATCCGACCCCAATGCCTACGCGGCTCTGAATCCGGCCCCGCTACCTGCGCCGCGCGCGATGCCGACGCTGAGGCCGAGCGCAGCGATGGCCCGAAAGGCTGTTCGGCTCCCCTTCCCCTCTGTCCGCGCCGAGGAGCACAGCTTCAGGCGGATCAGGGTCGCGCGCTGTTTGAGCCGCCAGGCGAGTTTGCGCGGACCCCGCCTGAAGCGCGCACCGCAGGTTGCCCCGTAGCGCAGCGAAGGGGTCACGGACAGCGGGGTCGCCTTCTCTTTGGTGACTGGTCCTTGGCGACGCAAGAGAAAGGTACTGCGCCGCCGGGCGCACATCCCGGCACCCGTCCTCGGGAGATGCATACCTTCAATTTAGCGAACCGGCTTTGGCAGCTGCTGAATTCAAACGTTGAATAGCAGCTTTCAAAACGGGGCTCTTGCAGCTCCTGGCCGACACCAGCCGCTCATCTTCACGAATTTGAACGCGCGGCCCCAGGCAAGAACGGCGAAGCACCCGCGCTGCGCCCACCGTTCCGGGATTGGGGTCTGAGCACGAGTTTCGCTGCGCGAAATCGTGATCCGACCCCAATGCCTGCGCTGCGTGCATGCGGAGGCCGGGGCCGCAGGGCGCGATGGCAGGGGGCAGACGGCTTTTTTTGAAACGCCCCCCCTGCACCCCGGCGTGGCTACATCGACGGGTCGATCAGCATCTTGGCGCCGGTGTTGCGCGGGCCGTAGAAGGCGATGGCCTCGGCGCTGAGCACACCAGCCAGCGACGCGGTGCGTGCGTAGTGGCTGGCGAAGGTTGACTTGAGCTCGGCCGCCACACGCTCGCGCAGTTTTTGCGCGGCGGCGTCGCCGATTTTTTGCAGGAACGGGAACAGCAGCCAGCCGCCCACACCCCAGGCCATGCCAAAAGTGCGCTGGATTTCGGTGGGGCGCGTGTCCAGGTGGCCATACAGGTACACCTGCTTGTGCACGTTTGACCCGTAGCGGCTGTATTCCTTGGCGGTGCGGTTGATGGCGGCTTCCATGCACTGCAAGATTTGGCCGGCCAGCGTGCCGCCGCCGGTGGCGTCGAAGGCGACGGTGGCGCCGGTGGCGGCCAGCGCGTCGGTCAAATCGGCCATGAAGCTGGGCGCGCTGCTGTCGCAGACGTACTGGGCGCCGATGCCGCGCAGCAACGCGGCCTGCTCGGGTTTGCGCACGATGTTGACCAGGCCAATGCCGTCCTTCAGGCAGATTTTGTTGAGCATCTGGCCCAGGTTGCTGGCGGCGGCGGTGTGCACCAGCGCGGTGTGGCCTTCGCGCTGCATGGTTTCGACCATGCCCAGGGCAGTGAGCGGGTTGACGAAGCACGAGGCGCCCTCGGCCGCTGTGGTGCCTGCGGGCATCGGCAGGCACTGCGCGGCGGGCATGGCCCGGTACTGGGTGTACATGGCGCCTCCAATCACCGCCACGGTGCGGCCCAGCAGCGCCTGGGCGGCGGGCGAGGCACCGGCGGCCACTACCAGGCCCGCGCCCTCGTTGCCCACCGGCATGCTCTGGCCGATGCGCGCGGCCATGCCAGGCATGGCACGTTCGGGGATGCGGGCGTGGACCACGGGGCGCTCGGCAGTGCCGGTCACCTGCACGGTGGACAGGTCGGCCGGGCCGAACAGCAGGCCGATGTCGGACGGGTTGATGGGGGCGGCCTGCATCTGGATCAGCACCTCGTCGGCGCCGGGGGTGGGCATAGGCGTGGGCTCCAGGCTGACCAGCAGGGTGCCGTCGGCCTGCACGAGCGAGCGCAGTTGCAGGGCGGTGGCGGGGATGGGGGCGTTCATGGGCGGCTTTCGGGTGAAGGTGGGCCGCGCGGGGTGCGGGCTGGTGGCTTTCATTGTGGGCCCGGTGGCCCGGGCTTGCCCCCGCACCCCTCAAATAGCCACCAGGCGCCGAATCCCTTTGTCCTGCATCTCGCTGCCCGGCCCGCGCGCAATCACTTCGCCGCGCTCCATCACCAGGTATTCGTCGGCCAGTTCTTCGGCAAAGTCGTAGTACTGCTCGCACAGCAGCACGGCCACGGGGTGGCCGTCCAGGCCTTCGTCGGCCAGTTGGCGGATGACGCGGCC
>JAUYGP010000323.1 GCA_030690515.1 Giesbergeria sp. | reverse complement strand
TTTGGTGATTACGGTGTCCCGCCGGTTTGAACTGGGCACGCTGGCAGTGACCGCGCTGGCCTTGGCGCTGTGGGTGTTTGCCCCGGCGGGTCCGTGGACCCTGGTGGCTTGCGTGCTGGCCGCTGTGGCGCATGCTGTGCGTTTATGGAAGTGGCACCCACTGGTCACGCGCAAACGCCCCATTTTGTGGATTCTGCATGCCTCCTATGCCTGGATTGCTGTGGGCTTCGCCCTGCTGGCCATGGCCCAGGTGGGCTGGGTGGCAGCGTCGGCGGCGGTACACGCCTTTGCCGTGGGAACCACGGGCGGGTTGATCATCGGCATGATGACCCGCACCGCACGCGGCCATACCGGGCGGCCCTTGCAGGCCAGCCGTGCCGAAGTGCTGGCCTATGCCCTGGTGATGGGTGCGGCGGTGTTGCGTGTGTTGCTGCCGATCGCCGTGCCGCAGTGGTATGGCATGGCCCTGGCATTTGCAGCCGCGGCATGGTGCGTGGCGTTTGCGATCTACCTTGTGATCTATACCCCCTGGCTTGCCCAGACCCGGCTGGATGGCAAGGACGGCTGAAAAGCCGACTGTCTCGTTTTGTTCCCAGGGAACGCACAGTGCGTTCCCGTATTTTTATCCTCCGTTTGCCCAGAAAGGCTTCTCCATGACTCCTACCCAGTCCCCTGTGATCGATGTACGCACCCTGGAGCCGCGTGAGCGCCATGTGCAGATTTTTGGGAAGTTTGATGCGATGCGCGCGGGCGAGGCTCTGCAGATCGTGAATGACCACGACCCCGTGCCACTGCGTCACCAACTGGAATCGCGTGCGCCAGGCCAGGTCCAGTGGGCCTACCTGGAGTCGGGCCCGGCCCAGTGGCGTGTGCTGATCAGCAAGCTCGAAGCCAAGGTGACCGAAGAAGCGGGTTCTTGCTGCTCAGGCGGCGCCTGCGGCGGTTGATGGGGTGCGCGCCACGTTGGCCCACCTGTACGGTGGGCAGCGTGGCCCCATTCACAGTCCGAGGGAGAGCAGGGCGGCCTCGGACATCATCGAGCGATTCCAGGGCGGATCGAACACCATGTTGACCGTGATCTCGCCCACCCGGGGCAGGGCCAGCACTTTGTCGCACACCTCGTTGGCAATGGCTTCGCCCATGCCGCAGCCGGGGGCGGTCAGCGTCATGTCGATGACGACGCGCACCTTTTCGTCGTCTTCCAGCGGCTCCAGCACGCAGCGGTAGATCAGCCCCAGCTCCACGATGTTGACCGGAATCTCCGGGTCGTAGCAGGTGCGCAGCGTCTGCCAGACAAGATCGCTCACATCTTTCGCTTCCACGACGTCTGGTAGCGCCAGCGCTGCAGGTTCCTTTTTACCGATGGCATCGGCGTCCGCGCCGCGCAGGCGCACCAGTTGGCCTTCCACCACCAAGGTAAAAGAGGAACCCAACGCTTGCGTGATTTGCGCCAGGGTGCCTGCTTCCAGCTCGATGGGTGAGCCATCGGGAATGCGCTCTACGCACACCGAACGGCGAACCAGGACGTCTTCGCGTTGGCGCTTCATCATGGTGTTTCCTCCGCGTTGGGCGTTGCCGCGCTTGCGCTGTCTGCTTCCTGCGCCAGGGCATGCATGAGGGCGTGCCAGCCGAGCAGGGCGCATTTGATGCGGCTGGGGTAGCGTCGTACCCCGGCCAGGCTGATGAGTTTGCCCAGATGGACGTTTTCAGGGTCGGTCTCGCCGGTCAGTACGGCGCGGAACTGCTGCTGCAACTGCCGCGCCACTTCCACTTCCTGGCCTTTGATGGCCTCGCTCATCATGGAAGCCGATGCCATGCAGATGGCGCAGCCCTGTCCGTGAAAGCGGATGTCGTGCACATGGCCCTGGCGAATGTCCAGTTCCACGGCAATGTTGTCGCCGCATTGCGGGTTGGTACCGCGTGCCTGGTGGGTGGGAT
>JAUYGP010000319.1 GCA_030690515.1 Giesbergeria sp. | reverse complement strand
CGTCATCAAGAACCCCGGCAAGCCCAACATGGAAGTCGTGATCAAGGACGGCCAGAAGATCGAGCGCTACAAGGCCAGCGGCGAGATTGGCGAAGGCCAGGGCAACAAGGCGGGCGTGGCCTATCGCCTCAAAGATGGCTCCATGGTCTACGTGCCTGAAGCTGGTGCAGATCAGGCCGCTCCCGCCACGCAGGCGGAGGCTGCGCAGTAATGCTGCGGCTGCTGGCGCGCGTGCTGCGGGGGCTGCCCGGCTACTTGTGGAGCGGCTGGGGTGCGTGCGCCAGCCTGTTTTTGCTGCTGGCCGCCTGGGAGGCTGTGGCTTCTTTCTACGACCCGCTCATCCTGCCCGACCCGCTGGGCGCCTTTGCCGCGCTGTGGGGCCTGGTAGAGCAGGGCAGTGCCTGGCCGGCGCTGGCCGCCACCGCACGGCGTGCACTCATGGGGCTGGCGCTGGCCGTTGCGGTGGGCAGCCTGCTGGGGCTGGCCGCAGGCCTGTCGGTCACGGCATCGGTCCTTGCGCGCCCCTTGGTCACCGTGCTGTTGGGCACACCGCCGATAGCCTGGTTGGTGCTGGCCATGTTGTGGTTTGGCATGAGCGACGGCACGCCCGTGTTCACCGTGTTCATTGCCTGCTTTCCAGTGGTGTTTGCCAGCGCGCTGCAAGGCACGCGCACGCTCGATTTGCAACTGCGCGACATGGCGCGCGCCTACCGCCTGCCGCGCTGGATGGCGCTGCGCGAGGTGTATGGCCCGCATGTGCTGTCGTACCTGTTCCCGGCCTGGGTGACAGCGCTGGGCAGCGCCTGGAAAGTGACCGTCATGGCCGAGCTGCTGGCCAGCACCGACGGCGTGGGCGCCGCGTTGGCGGCCAGCCGCTCGCAACTGGACACCGCCACCACCCTGGGCTGGATCTGCGCCGTGGTGGGTTGCCTGTTGGTGGTGGAGTATGGATTTTTGGAACCGCTCAAGCGCGAAGTCGAGCGCTGGCGGGAGGCACCGCGATGAGCCTTGTTTTGAACGATGTGCGCCACAGCTACGCACTGACTGAAGTGCTGGGCGGCGTCAGCCTTGCCCTGCCGCCCGGTGGCGTGCTGGCGCTGGTCGGCCCGTCGGGCT
>JAUYGP010000312.1 GCA_030690515.1 Giesbergeria sp. | reverse complement strand
GTCGGCCCGCTCACCCAGGAAGTTGGGATCCACCAGCGGCAGGTCCAGCGGGTTGTTGCTGGCCAGGCCCACGCGGCCCCGGCTCACGGGCTGCAGCAGGCAGACATGGCACGAGTAGCCATGGCCCAGCACGGTCTTGCGCCCATGGTCGACCAGCTTGCCAATCACAAAGTGCAGCTGCACATCGGGCGCGGGCTCGGACGGCTGGCTGCGGATGAAACCCCCGGCTTCGGCAAAGTTGGTGGTCAGCATGCCGGTGCGGCGGCTGCGCCATTCGCGCACACCATTCCACAGATGGCCCAGGCCCGGCAGCGACAGGCCGAACAGATCGGTCAGGCGGGGCGCATCCATCACCTGCACCACGTCGGGGTGGTCGTGCAGGTGCGCGCCCACGCCGGGCAGATCGTGCAGCACTTCGATGCCGTGGCGCTGCAGTTCGGCGCCCGGGCCAATGCCCGAGAGCATGAGCAGTTGGGGCGAGAGCAGCGCACCGGCACTGAGCAGCACTTCGCGGGTGCAGCGCAGCTGCTGCACGGCGCCGCCCTGGCGGTATTCCACGCCCACGGCGCGGCGGTTTTCCACCAGGATGCGCGTGGCATGCGCGCCGGTGATCACCTGCAGGTTGGGGCGTGCCAGGTGCGGCGTAAGGTAGGCCTTGGCGGCGCTGAAACGTTCGCCATTGCGGTGGGTGACCTGGTACAGCCCCACGCCTTCCTGCGAGGCGCCATTGAAGTCCGGGTTGTGCGCGTGGCCGGCCTGCACCCCGGCATCGACAAAGACCTGGCTGAACGGGTTGGGGGAGCGCAGATCCGCCACATTCAGCGGACCGCCGCTGCCGTGCCATGCGTCGGCACCGCGCTCGTTGTTTTCGGCCCGCTTGAAGTAGGGCAGCACATCGCTCCAACCCCAGCCGGGGTTGCCCTGCGCGGCCCAGAAGTCATAGTCGGCACTCTGCCCACGCGCGTAGATCATGGCGTTGATCGAGCTGGACCCCCCAAGCACCTTGCCCCGGGGCTGGTAGCCGCGGCGCCCGCCCAGTCCGGGCTGGGGCGTGGTGTTCTGGCCCCAGCCATTGAGCTCGTATTTGGCCATCACGGCCAGGCCTGCCGGGCAGTGGATGAGCACGCTCTTGTCGGCCGGGCCCGCCTCCAGCAGGCACACACGCACTGCCGGGTCTTCGCTCAAACGCCCTGCCAGCACGCTGCCGGCTGAGCCACCCCCTACCACGATGTAATCGAACATACGTCTTGTCCTTTGGCCGCCTTGGTTGGCTACCCTGTCACCACCTTACTCGAAGCCGCGGGCAAATACCGATACGATTCCCGTGTCTGTTTCACTTTGAAGAGGTTTCACTATATGGATATCAAGACAGTAGGCATCATCGGCGCCGGCACCATGGGCAATGGCATTGCGCAGGCCTGCGCGGTCTCGGGCGTGCACGTGGTGATGGTCGATATTTCGGATGCTGCAGTGCAAAAAGGTCTGGCCACCGTCAGCTCCAGCCTCGACCGCCTGATCAAGAAAGAAAAGATTTCGCAGGCCGACAAGGATGCCGCAATGGCGCGCATCAAGACCTCTACCAGCTACGACGACCTCAAGGCTGCCCAACTGGTGATCGAGGCCGCCACCGAGAACTACGAGCTCAAGCTCAAGATCCTCAAGCAGATCGATGGCATCGTCGGGCCCGAGGTGCTGATCGCCTCCAACACCTCGTCGATCTCGATCACGAAGCTGGCGGCCGCCACCAGCCGAGCCGACAAGTTCATCGGCATGCACTTCTTCAACCCCGTGCCCATGATGGCGCTGGTGGAGATTATCCGGGGCCTGCAAACCTCGGATGCCACGCACGACGCCGTCAAGGCCATGGCCGTGGCCCTGGGCAAGACCCCGATCACCGTGAAGAACGCACCCGGTTTTGTGGTCAACCGCATCCTGGTCCCCATGATCAACGAGGCCTTCTTCGTGCTGGCCGAAGGTCTGGCCACGCCCGAAGACATCGACGCCGGCATGAAGCTGGGCTGCAACCAGCCCATCGGCCCGCTGGCCCTGGCCGACATGGTGGGCCTGGACGTGTGCCTGGCGGTGATGGACGTGTACCTGCAGGAGTTTGGCGACAGCAAGTACCGCGCCTGCCCGCTGCTGCGCGAAATGGTCGCCGCAGGCCGCCTGGGCCGCAAGACAGGCCAGGGCGTATACAAATACTGACACCCCTGAGGCCCTTCGGGCCTTCCCCCCGCTCTCGCAGCGCTGCGCGCTGCGGGCAGGGGGACGCTCCCAGCGCGGCGGGGCGGCCCTTGCGCGGGAGCCCTGGCCTGGAGCGCGCCAGTGTCATGGCCTCGCTGGCAAGCAAGGCGTCCCATGGGGCGCCATTTTTTTCGCCCAATTCCCCACCAATCGCAGGGCTTTCAACCAATTGAACAGCACACAATTTAATTGCGCGAAATACTTCAACCCATGCTAGCGCCTTGCCCACCCACCAGCCCCAGCCCCGCCGCACTGCAACTGGACCACCAGTTGTGTTTCGCGTTGTATTCGGCCTCGCTGGCCATGACCAAGCTTTACAAGCCGCTGCTCGATGCCATCGGCCTGACGTATCCGCAATATCTGGCAATGCTGGTGCTGTGGGAGCAGGACAGCCCCACGGTCTCCGAGCTGGGCGAGCGCCTGAGCCTGGACTCGGGCACGCTCACCCCGCTGCTCAAGCGCATGGAGGCCGCAGGCCTGGTACAGCGCCAGCGGGACCCGCAGGACGAACGCCGCGTGCGCATCGCCCTCACCAGCGCCGGGCAGGCCCTGCGTGCGCAGGCCGAACCCATCCCGGCCTGCATCCTGGCGCGCAGCCACCTGGCGTTGAGCGAAGTACAGGCGCTTACGCACCAGATCCAGACACTGCGCGACAGCCTGATCCGCTGAAATTTTTCCCTCCCGCCCCGCAGACGGGGCATCCACACCGAAAGGCAAACACCATGACCACACTCGATAAAGTCCTCTACACCGCCCACGCCCACACCACGGGTGGCCGCGACGGCGCCTCGCGCACCGACGACGGGCGTCTGGATGTGAAGCTGTCTTCGCCCGGCACCGCAGGCACCGGCACCAACCCGGAGCAGTTGTTTGCCGCGGGCTATTCGGCCTGCTTCATTGGCGCGCTCAAGGCGGTGGGCGGCATGCAGAAAATCACGATTCCGCAAGACGTGGCAGTGGACGCCGAAGTGGACCTGGGCCCCATCACCGGTGGCTATGGCATCGCCGTGCGCATGACGGTGCATCTGCCCGGCATGGACCGCGCCGCCGCCCAGGCGCTGGTGGACGCAGCCCACAAGGTGTGCCCCTACTCCAACGCCACACGCGGCAACATCGACATGACGCTGACGCTGGCCTGATGCAACGCGGCGTTGGGCGGGGTGATTCGCTTCCCCCGCCTGGCGCCAGCCCTGCGCAGCGCTCGTTTGCCAGGCTTCAGTGCGTTGGTGCGGGTGCGCGCAGGTGCCGCACTTCGTCGCGCAGCACCCGAATGT
The DNA here is from genome assembly GCA_030690515.1 of Giesbergeria sp. Lineage (GTDB taxonomy): Bacteria > Pseudomonadota > Gammaproteobacteria > Burkholderiales > Burkholderiaceae_C > Simplicispira. Next base: position 4,107 of record JAUYGP010000312.1, on the reverse strand, counting down.
CTTCGCGCAGCAAGTTGATTTCGCGCAGCAGGTCCTGCGCCAGCAGGTCTTCTTCCTCGGCCACATCCTTCTCGACAAAAATGGCCGCCAGCGAGGCCGTGGCCAGCGACAGCACAGCCAAGCCCAGCAGCACGACGACCACGGAAAAACCGCGCGACGCATGCGTGCTGGGCACCACATCACCGTAGCCCACCGTGGCAGCCGTGGTGAAGGCCAGCCACAAGCCATCGGCCAGCGTGTTTACGCCGGGGTCGAGCATCCAGAAACCCACCCCGCCAATCAGCAGGATCAGGAAGCACAGCACCAGCGAATACACCACGCCCCGGCGCGCAATGTGCAGTTTCTTGTTGATTCTTTCCATGCCCATGGCAAGCCCTTGTGTGCGTTGGCACATCTCGTACCAATTCCACTATTTTGCGCGCAGTACTGAACAGCACCACCCAGGCCGGTGTCGCGCAGGCGGCGGGCAAGCCTTGAAGCCGCAGGCCCTTTCACCTACCGTAGATCCATGAACACCACCACCCTCATCGTCCGCAAGAACCCATTGTCCGAAACGGAACTGCGCAGCACGGCCCCGCTCCCGCTGGCCACCGGTCAGGTGCGTGTGCAGGTCGATTGCTTTGCGTTGACCGCCAACAACATCACCTACGCCGCCATGGGCGAGATGCTGCAGTACTGGCAATTTTTTCCATCGCCCGAGCCGGGCTGGGGCATCGTACCGGTGTGGGGCTTTGGCACGGTGCAGGAGTCGCTGCACCCAGAGGTCGTGGTGGGCGAGCGGCTGTATGGCTACTGGCCCATGGCCAGCGAAGCCGTGCTCAGCCCCCACCGGACGTCGGCCACGGGGTTCAGCGATGGTGCCGCGCACCGGGCCGGTTTGCACGCGGTCTACAACCATTACCTGCGCTGCAGCACCGACCCGTTCTACCGCGCCGACAACGAAGACATCCAAGCGCTGCTGCGGCCCTTGTTCGTCACGTCCTGGCTCATCGACGATTTTCTGGCCGACCACGACTTCTACGGCGCAGACACGTTGCTGCTGTCCAGTGCATCCGGCAAAACCGCCTACGGCACAGCGTTTCAGCTGGCCCAGCGCACCGGCAAACAGGTGATCGGGTTGACGTCGGCCGCCAACAAGGCCTTTTGCGAAAGCCTGGGCTGCTACCACCGCGTGGTGGTGTATGAGGAAATGGCGCAGATCGCCGCCGAAACCCCTTGCGTCTATATCGACTTTGCTGGCAGCGTGGCGTTGCGCGAGCGCATTCACCAGCATTTCACCCATCTGGCCTATAGCTGTGCCGTGGGGGCCAGCCACGTGGGCGACCTTGGCGGCGCAGGACAACTGCCAGGCCCCCGTCCTGTGATGTTTTTCGCCCCGACCCAGGTCAAGAAGCGCAATGGCGACTGGGGCGCGCAAGGCCTGAATGACCGCCTGGTGGCCGGCTGGCAGGCCTTCAGCACGGCCGTGCAGGCGCCGCCCCAGTCCTGGATCACGGTACAGCACCACCGCGGCCCCCAGGCTGTGCAAAGCCTGTTTCTCGATGTCCTGCGCGGCCAGGGCGATCCACGCACCGGACATACCGCCACCCTGCGGCCCTGATACGCGCCGGGGCGGCCAAGGCGGTGACAATGCCCCGATGCAAAACACCTCCGAAACCGCGCCGCTCCACCCCTTTGCCACGCTGACGCCCGACGTCGTGCTCGATGCGTTGGCCAGCGTGGGCCTGTGGGGCGACGGGCGGTTGATGGCACTGTCGTCCTACGAGAACCGCGTCTACCAAGTCACGCTGGAGGATGGCAGCCGCGTCGTTGCCAAGTTCTACCGTCCAGACCGCTGGAGCGAAGCGCAAATTCTGGAGGAGCACGCCTTTGCTGCCGAACTCATGGCCGCCGAGGTGCCCGCCGTGGGGCCCCTGGTGCTGGAGGGGCGCACGCTGCACCCCCATGGCGGCTTCATGTTTTCGGTCAGCCCATGGCGCGGGGGGCGCCAGCCAGAGCTGGACGACTTTGAAGTGCTCGAATGGATCGGCCGCTTTCTGGCTCGCATCCACACCGTGGGCGCCGCTCGGCCCTTTATCGCACGACCAGCGCTGGACCGGCAGCACTTCGGCACCGAGCCGCGCGACTGGCTGCTGGCGCACGAGATGATTCCGCTCGACATGCAGTCCGCATGGAGCAACGCCTGCCAAAAAGCTCTTGATTTGATAGCTGCCAGCGCAAACCAGCAAAGCGCTGAAGGCCATTTTTGCTTAGAAAACTCCACCTTGCTGCGCCTGCACGGCGACTGCCACCCCGGCAACATCCTGTGGACGCCACTGGATGAATGGGGGCGCGGCGGCCCGCACTTCGTGGACCTGGACGACGCTCGCATGGGGCCCGCCGTGCAGGACCTGTGGATGCTGCTCTCGGGCGACCGGCGCCAGCGCACCGGGCAACTGAGCGCACTGCTGGACGGTTACGAACAGTTCCGCAGTTTCGACCGGCGCGAACTGGCGCTGATCGAACCCCTGCGCACCCTGCGCCTGATCCACTACAGCGCCTGGCTGGCCCGCCGCTGGGAAGACCCGATTTTCCCCATCAACTTCCCGTGGTTTGGCTCCAGCGACTATTGGCGTGGTCAGGTGGACATGCTGCACGAGCAGATCGAGGCCATGGAAGAAGCACCGCTGGTGGTGTGAGGAGCCGCGCAGGCCACTTCATCCGCGCGGCTGCCGGGGCACAGGGTTGAACACATCGGTACTTCTGTTTATGCTGCAAGACTTCTGACAACTCTGTGATGTGACCCGCCCATGAAAGACATGCTGCGTACGCTCTTTTCCATCCGGCAAAAGCGCCGTACCCCGCCTGTGGGGCCGGTGCCTGCAGTGGGAGTTTTGATTGCCCGCGGGCAGGTCAAGATGGCGATCAATCAGCCGATCTCACGCGATTTCTGGAACTGGATGGTGCTGTCGGGCTGGCGCAATGTTGCGGTGCAAAAAGACCGGCGCGAAAGTGTGCAGCTGCCTGAAGACTCCCTCCAACAACTCCTGGAAGCATCGCCCCAGGAACGCAACGCCGTCCACGCGCGGCTCTTAGCTCTGGCCAAACAACCCTCCAACGGAGCCATGGCCAAGGCCCGCTGAGCCATCTCCTAAAAAAAACCCCGGCAACGCATACGGTGCCGGGGTTTTGTCTATGGCAGCATGCGGCGCACTGTTTGTGGGCACTGCACGCGGATCAGTCGTCAGACCAGCAGCGCGTTCACCCTGCGCACATAGGCCGCCGGGTCTTCAGGCAAACCGCCCTCGGCCAGCAGTGCCTGGTCGAAGAGGATGTGGGCCAGGTCGTGGAAATGCACACTGCTCTCCAACTTCTTCACCAGCGGGTGCTCGGGGTTCACTTCCAGCACGGGCTTGGATTCAGGTGCTTGTTGACCGGCCTGCTTGAGCATGCGGGCGAGTTGCGTGCTCATGCCGTCGTCCTGCACCACCAGGCAAGCAGGTGAATCGACCAGGCGCGAGGTGACGCGCACGTCTTCGGCTTTGTCTTTGAGCGCTTCTTTCAGCTTGGCGAGAAGCGGTTTGAAGGTTTCGGCCGCTTCTTCCGTCGCCTTCTTCTCCGCCTCGTCCTGCAAGGTGCCCAGGTCTACGGCGCCCTTGGCAACGCTTTGCAGCGGCGTGCCGTCAAAGTCCTGCAGGTAGTTCAGCGCCCACTCATCGACCCGGTCGGTCATGAGCAGCACCTCGATGCCCTTCTTCTTGAAGACTTCAAGTTGCGGGCTGTTCTTGGCGGCGGAGAGCGTGTCGGCGGTGATGTAGTAGATGGCCTCCTGGCCATCCTTCATGCGCGCCTTGTAGTCGGCAAACGAGACGCTTGCCGTGTCGCTGGACGTCGATGCAAAGCGCAGCAGTTTGGCCAGGCGCTCGCGGTTGCCGAAGTCTTCGCCCAGGCCTTCCTTGAGCACCGCGCCGAACTCGGCGTAGAACTGGCTGTACTTGCCTTCCTTGGCCTTGTCGTCGGCGTCTACCACTTCCGCCACGTCGGTGACACCGTCGGTGCCCTCGGCTGCGGGCGCGGGGGGCGCATCGTGTTTGTCGTGCCGGGCTAGGTCTTCCAGCATCGACAGCA
>JAUYGP010000310.1 GCA_030690515.1 Giesbergeria sp. | reverse complement strand
GGGCGCTACTCCCTCTGGTCAGCCATTGGCTTGCCCGTGGCCATTGCGGTGGGGGCCGAGGGTTTTCGCGAGCTGTTGGCAGGCGCGCATGCCATGGACGAGCACTTCCGCACCGCGCCGCTGGCCCGCAACCTGCCGGTGCGCCTGGGTTTGCTCGATGTCTGGTATCGCAATTTCCATGGTTTCAACAGCCGCTGCATCGCGCCCTACCATGCCTATTTGCGGCGCTTGCCCGCCTATCTGCAGCAGCTGGAGATGGAAAGCAACGGCAAGCAAGTGGACCGGCAGGGGCGCCTGCTGCCCATGGCCACGTCACCCGTGCTGTGGGGTGAGCCGGGCAGCAATGGCCAGCACGCCTTCTTCCAGATGCTTCACCAGGGCAGTGATGTGCTGCCGCTGGAGATCGTGGCGGTGCGCCGGTGTGCGCACCCGCTTATCGGTCACCACAACATGCTGCTGGCCAATGCCCTGGCGCAGCCCCAGGCGCTGATGGAAGGCCGCCCTAGCGAAGACGGGCACCGGAACTTTCCAGGCAACCGGCCCAGTAGCTTTCTGTTGCTCGAGGCGCTTACGCCCGCGTCGCTGGGCGCGCTGATTGCATTGCAGGAGCACCGCGTCTTTGTGAGCGGCAGCCTCTGGGGCATCAACAGCTTTGACCAATGGGGCGTGGAGCTGGGCAAGGTGCTGGCCCGCGACCTGGAGCAGCGGCTGGCCAGCGGCAATGTGGCGGGGCTGGACGCCTCGACTGCAGGGTTGCTGCATCGGCTGCGCTCTGAGTGAGGTCGGCGCCGACCCAGGTTCTCAAATCTGTTGGCGTAGCACTGTCTTGAGCACCTTGCCGTAGTTGTTGCGGGGCAGGGCGCTCACCGTGATGTAGCGCTTGGGGCGCTTGAAGCGGGCCATCTGCGCCAGGCAGTGCCGGTCGAGTTCGGTGTGCACCAGCAGTGCCCCGTCCTGCGCCACGACAAAAGCCACGACAATTTCGCCCCACTCCGGATCGGGGGCGCCCACCACGGCCACTTCGGCCACGCCGGGGGCGGTGAGCAGCACTTCCTCCACTTCGCGCGGATAGATGTTGGAGCCGCCACTGATGATCAGGTCCTTGCTGCGGTCCTTGAGGGTGAGAAAGCCTTCTGCATCCAGGCTGCCCACATCGCCGGTCCACAGCCAGCCGCCGCGCAGTGCGGCCGCCGTCGCCTCGGGGTTGCGCCAGTAGCCGGCCATCACGCTGTCGCCCTGCACCAGCACCTCGCCCACTTCGCCTGCGGGCAGCGCATGGCCCGCAGCGTCGCTCACGCGCACCCTTACCGGCGTTTGTGCCACGCCGACCGAGGCAATGCGCTCCTGATAGCGCGGGTGTCCCGTGTCGGCCAGCTGCGTGCGCGAGAGAGCCGTGGCTACCATGGGGGTTTCGCCCTGGCCATAGATTTGCACAAAGCGCGGCCCCATGACCTTCAAGGCGCGGTCGATGTCGGCCACGTACATGGGTGCGCCGCCATAGACAATGGTCTTGAAGGCGCGCGCGCAGGCGTCGGTGTTCAAATTGGCCCCTTCGGCATGGTCTACCAGGCGCTTGACAATGGTGGGCGCCGCGAAAGTGGACAGGGCGCCCATCTGCCAGCCCAGTGCAAACAGCTCCGCCGGGTCCACTCCGCCCGATGCCGGTACCACATGGCGCGCCCCGGCCATCAGGTGGGGAATGGCGTACAGCCCGGCGCCATGCGACATGGGCGCGGCATAGACGATGGCGTCCTGGGCAGACACCGGATCCACATCCACGAAATAGGTCAGACCCATGGTCATGAGGTTGCGGTGCGTCAGCATCACGCCCTTGGGGCGGCCGGTGGTGCCGCTGGTGTAGAACAGCCAGGCGATGTCGTCGGGGCCTCGATCGGTGGTGGCAATGGCGCCAGGTTCCGCTACGGGTGCCAGCAGCGCATCGGCATCGGCGGATTCGATATCGATCTGCCGCTCCAGCCCGGCCAGCAGGCCGGGGGCCACATCGCTGGTGGTGAAGCCCCAGCGGG
>JAUYGP010000309.1 GCA_030690515.1 Giesbergeria sp. | reverse complement strand
TGAACCGCACAACAAGAACGCCCCCGAGTTCGCCGCCGCCAGCCTGGAGGCTTGGGCCAAGGCCGCCGCCAAATCGGCCCCTGGTGGCAATGTGGATGCCCTGAATTGGGTCACACCCGATGGCATTACGGTCAAGCCGCTGTACACCGCCGAAGACACCGCCAGCCTGCCCTACGCCAACACGCTGCCGGGCTTTGAGCCCTACCTGCGCGGCCCGCAGGCCACCATGTATGCGGTGCGGCCGTGGACGATTCGCCAGTACGCTGGTTTCTCGACGGCTGAAGAATCCAACGCTTTCTACCGAAAGGCCCTTGCGGCAGGCGGGCAGGGCGTATCGGTGGCGTTTGACCTGGCCACGCACCGCGGCTACGACAGCGACCACCCGCGCGTCACGGGCGATGTGGGCAAGGCCGGCGTGGCGATTGATTCGGTCGAGGACATGAAGATCCTGTTCGACCAGATTCCTCTCGACAAGGTCAGCGTCTCCATGACCATGAACGGCGCCGTGCTGCCGGTGCTGGCGGGGTACGTGGTGGCAGCAGAAGAGCAGGGCGTCGCGCAAGACCAGCTCTCGGGAACCATTCAGAACGACATTCTGAAAGAGTTCATGGTGCGCAACACCTACATCTACCCGCCCAAGCCCTCGATGCGCATCATTGGCGACATCATTGGCTACACGGCCAAGAACATGCCCAAGTTCAACTCGATCTCGATATCGGGTTACCACATGCAGGAAGCCGGGGCCAACCAGGCGCTGGAACTGGCCTTTACGCTGGCCGACGGCAAGGAATACGTCAAAACCGCCATTGCGTCGGGCCTTGATGTGGACGAGTTTGCCGGGCGCCTGTCGTTCTTCTGGGCCATTGGCATGAACTTCTACCTCGAAGTCGCCAAGATGCGTGCCGCACGTCTGCTGTGGTGCCGCATCATGAAAGAAACCGGCGCCAAAAACCCTAAGAGCCTGATGCTGCGCACGCACTGCCAGACCAGCGGCTGGAGCCTGACCGAGCAGGACCCGTACAACAACCTCGTGCGCACCACCATCGAGGCCATGGCGGCGGTGTTTGGCGGTACGCAAAGCCTGCACACCAATGCGCTCGACGAAGCCATTGCACTGCCCACGGAATTTAGCTCGCGCATCGCGCGCAACACGCAGCTCATCATTCAGGAAGAGACGCACATCACCAATGTGGTCGACCCTTGGGCCGGCAGCTACATGATGGAAAAACTCACCCAGGACATGATGGATGCGGCGTGGACCATCATCGAAGAAGTGCAAGCCATGGGCGGCATGACGCAGGCCGTGGACAGCGGCTGGGCCAAGCTGAAAATCGAAGCCGCGGCAGCACAGAAACAGGCGCGTATCGACTCGGGCAAAGACGTCATCGTTGGCGTCAACAAATACAAGCTGGCCAAGGAAGACCCGGTCGACATTCTGCAGATCGACAACGTCAAGGTGCGCGACGGCCAGATTGCCCGCCTAAACGAAATCAAGCAAAAACGCGACGCAGCGCTTGTGCAGCAAGCGCTGGATGCTCTCACTTCTGCAGCAGAAAGCGGTGAAGGCAACCTGCTGGATCTGGCCATCAAGGCTGTGCGCCTGCGCGCCACCGTGGGCGAAGTCAGCGACGCGCTCGAAAAAATTTACGGGCGCCACCGCGCCGATACCCAAAAGGTGACTGGTGTGTACGCAGCTGCTTACGACTCGGCCGAA
>JAUYGP010000308.1 GCA_030690515.1 Giesbergeria sp. | reverse complement strand
CATGGGCCTGGTTTCTGCCGACCAGTTGCAGATTGCCCTGCTGGAGCAAAAGAAGACAGGCAAGCAATTGGGCGATGCGCTGATTGCCCTGGGTTTTGTGACTGAGGAGGCCATGCGCGAGGCGCTGGGTCAGACGCTGGGGCAGCAAACCATCCAGCTGCAGTCGGTGCTGGCCGATTCGCAGGCCCTCCAGCGCCTGCCCAAGGCCATGGCCACGCGCTTCCAGGTGTTTCCGGTTTCGTACTCGTCCGAGACGCAGACCCTGGTGCTGGCCAGTCCCAAGCCCAACGACATCATTGCCTCCGACCAGATCCGTGCCCATGTGGGGTTGGCGGTCACCATTTCATGGCGACTGGCCAGTGCCGCCGATGTGCTGGCCGCCATCGATCAGTTCTATGGCTACGAGCTGTCCATCGACGGCATCATCCAGGAGATCGAGACCGGAAAAATCGACATGGCCTCGCTGTCGCAAGGGCAGGGCGGCTACAGCCACCCGGTCGTGCGGCTGGTCGATGCCATGCTCTCGGACGGTGTACACAAGCTCGCCTCGGACATTCACTTTGAACCCGAGGGCCAGTTTTTGCGCATCCGCTACCGCATCGACGGCGTGCTGCGCCAGGTGCGCGTGCTGCATGGGCGCTACTGGTCGGCCATGCTGGTGCGCCTCAAGCTGGTGGCGGGTATGAACATCGCCGAAAGCCGCGCCCCGCAGGATGGTCGTGTATCGTTGTCGATCGGCGGGCGCAATGTGGACTTTCGTGCGGCCGTGCAGCCCACCATCCACGGCGAAAATTTTGTGCTGCGTGTGCTCGATGCAAAGCGCGGCATTGTCGATTACGACAAGCTGGGCCTGACCGACCGCCAGTACGATCTCCTCAATTTAATGCTGGCGCGGCCAGAGGGCATCATCCTCGTGACCGGGCCCACGGGTTCGGGCAAGACAACTACGCTGTATTCCGTCCTCAGCCACATGAACGACGAAAGCGTCAACATCATGACGTTGGAGGATCCGGTCGAATACCCCATCACCCGCATCCGCCAAACCTCCATCTCTGACGGCAGCAAGATCGATTTTTCGGACGGCGTGCGCTCGCTGATGCGCCAGGATCCGGACATCATCCTGGTGGGTGAGGTGCGCGACAAAGACACGGCCGAGATGGCTTTCCGCGCCGCCATGACGGGCCACCAGGTGTTCACCACGCTACA
>JAUYGP010000300.1 GCA_030690515.1 Giesbergeria sp. | reverse complement strand
CATGGGCTCTCGGCCTGCAGCCACTTTGTGGGCAAGACGCGGCCCGTCTCCAGCATCATCGACGCGGGCAAGGGTGAACTGCAGGTGTGGCGCGATGCCAAGAGCGTGTTCAGTGCCAAGCTTGAAGATCTGCACCAGGTCTGGGATGCGGTGAGCTGGCAGATCTGCCAGCGCCGCGACAATCCCGCCTGTGCCGATGCCGAGCACGCCGCTGCGGGCGCGCACGCCGACCCCGGCCTGCATGTCCACCTCACGTTCGACCCGGCACAGGACGTGGCTGCGCCGTTCCTCAACCTCTCGAAACCGAAGGTCGCCGTGCTGCGCGAGCAGGGCGTGAACTCGCATGTGGAAATGGCCTACGCCTTCACCGAGGCGGGTTTCGAGGCGTTTGACGTGCACATGACCGACCTGCAGACCGGTCGCGTCAAGCTCGAAGACTTCAAGGGCGTGGTGGCCTGCGGGGGCTTCAGCTATGGCGACACGCTGGGCGCGGGCATTGGCTGGGCGCGGTCTATCACCTTCAACGACGTGCTTTCTGAGCAGTTTCAGGGCTTCTTTGCCCGCCCGGACACCTTTGGCCTGGGCGTGTGCAATGGCTGCCAGATGTTTGCCGAACTGGCCGACATCATCCCCGGCGCGCAGGACTGGCCGCGCTTTACCACCAACCAGAGCGAGCGCTTTGAGGCGCGCCTGTCGCTGGTGGAAGTGCTGGAATCTCCCAGCCTGTTCTTTGCCGACATGGCAGGTAGCCGCCTGCCCATCGCTGTGGCGCATGGCGAGGGTTTTGCCAACTTCAAATACCGGGGCAATGCGGACAAGTCCATCGCTGCCATGCGCTTTGTGGACAACACCGGCGCGCCCACCGAGCAGTACCCGCTCAACCCCAACGGCAGCCCTGGCGGCCTGACGGCGGTGACCACGGCCGACGGGCGCTTTACAGCCATGATGCCGCACCCCGAGCGCGTGTTCCGCAATATCCAGATGAGCTGGATGAACCATGCCGCCGCTGGTGGCCAGGATGCCTTCAGCCCCTGGATGCGCCTGTGGCGTAATGCCCGCCGCTGGGTAGGTTGATTTATAGGTAAAAATGGGCTCTAGCGCTTTATATATAAGCGCTAGCAGCTATTTATTTAATAGCATCCGGAGCAGGTAGCTGCAATTGCGCTGCCTGCGCCACCTGCAGGCAGTCGCGGATGTGCTGCTCGCCCAGGTAGCGCAACGTGGCATAGCCCAGCGTGGCCGATAGCGCCTGGCCCGCCAGCGGAACGTATTTGCTGGCCTGGCGGGTGGTCATGCGAAGGCCCACGGTTTTGGTGAGTTTGAGCACCAGGTCGCGGGTGATGAACTTGCCAATCAACACCGAACCCACCATGGCCGCCGCTTTCTGCACCTGTTCGCGTTTGGCGGGGTTCAGCCGGTCGAGCTGTTCGGGTGTGAGGCCGAATTCTGCATTGATGCGCGGCAGCAGCCGTGAGAGCAGGGCGGCATCCATGGCCCAGTCCAGGCCCGGTACCGGCACCACGCCGACGGCTGCAGCCACCAGGGCGCGCTTGTGTAGCAGGCGGCGCGCACGGTGCGCTGCGGCTTCCAGGGCCGTATCGTGGGGGGTCTGGGTTTCAGGGTTTGTTTTTTTCGTCATGGTGCAAGCGGTCGTTCATACAGGCAGCCTTCCAGCCGAAAAGAGGGCTGGACGACGCCACCAACGGTGTGTGGTACTTCGCTGAACACGTAGCGCCCTTCGGGCAGCGCCCGGCAGGCGTTTTCCGTGAGATAGATTTCACCCGGGCCGGCAATGTCCTCACCCAGTTTGCAGGCGTGATTCATCTCGTGGCCGAAAAGGTCCTTGTCGGCAATCACCAGGGTCGGGCCGTAGCCGATACCTATGCTGACATGCAGGGCGGCCTCGGGGGCTTGTACGGCGTTCATGGCGTCCAGGGCGCGGCCAATGTCCAGCGCGGCTTCGAGCGCTTGTTCGGGGTGGCTGAAGACGGCAAACAGGTTGTCGGCTTCCTGCTTGACCACTTCCCCGCTATTGCCTGCAATGGCAGGGCGGGCGGCTTGTTCCATCTGGTGCAGCATGGCCAGGAAGTGGATGATGCCGTGGCGGGCTGTGATGCGTGAGAAGCCACACATGTCCAGCACCAGCATGGCCACGGTGCGCACAAAGGCCTGCTCAATCGCCGCGTCGATCTCGGCGACGCGCCCTGCGGACTGGTTGCGCAGCGACAGCAATTGCCGCAGGTAGGCCCTGTCGTGCGCAGAAGCGGTGCCGGGTTGGGCGGAAAGCGGTGTGGTGGGCATAGGCGGGGTGGTGGTCAGCGTGGGCCTTGTCCGACATCGTAGCGCGCAGCTGCCTGACTCTCTGTGCCCGGTGCTGCATTTACGCTGCAATGGCAGGGCGCCCGGAACGTTTGTCGTTGTGGGATCGCCTCGCTTGTGAAAAGGAATCACCATGAAGAAACCATCGATGGCGCGATACGCGTTTTGTGCGGCGCTGCTGCCCGCCGTGGCCCTGGGCAGCGTTGCCATAGCCCAAACGCAGCCCTATGCCGCAGCGCTGGAGCGCACGGAGGTGCCTGACACCACACCGCAGCAGCGCTACCAAAGCGCCATCCGCGAGGCCGGAGGCGGGCTGAAGGTGGGACTGGAGGAATGCCGTGCTCAGGCACAGGCACGCAAGTCGTGCGAAGCGCAGGCCCGTGCGCGCTACCAGGCTGACATGGTACAGGCGAAAGCCATGCGGCACGATCCGCAGGCGCGTCCTGTCAATGAAACGGGTGGTCCGATCCGCAGCACCGAAACAGTGACCGTGATCCGGCCCTGAGTGGATGTGCGGTAAGCGCTTTACTGTGGCGCTGCCTGGGAGGTTGTGGCGGTCGCCACCAGCGGCATCACACGGCGGGCGCCATCAAAGCGGCGCAGCCAGTAAGACTGGTGCATGTCTTCCACCCGCACTTCGGAGCCGCTGCGCGGTGAGTGGATGAACTTGCCGTCGCCCACATAGATGCCGACATGGCTGAATGCGCGGCGCATGGTGTTGAAAAACACCAGGTCGCCCGGTTTTAGTTCTTTTTTGTCGATTTTTTCAGTGGAAGCCGCCTGTTGGTCGGCGCGGCG
>JAUYGP010000291.1 GCA_030690515.1 Giesbergeria sp. | reverse complement strand
TGCACCGCGCGCCAAGCACGCCTGCAGGGCCTGGCCTTGCAGGCGTGGGGCGTCCAGCAGCACATCGCTGCGACGTACTTGGTCGTCCACCTGCATCCAGGCGGCAGGCCACTCGGTCACGGGGACCTGGCCCCGCACCATGTCGGCCAGATCACGTACGCGTTGGCCGTCCATGCGTGTCATCACTTGGCGCTGGTTGACCAGCAAGGCGGGGCCCTGGTCGCCCAGGCCGGTGCAGGAGGCAAAGCCCATGCTGGCGAGGCCGCTGGCGTCAGGTGCGCCGTCGGGGATGTTGAGGCGCTGGCGCAGGTCTGCGGCCAGGGCATGGCTGCCCTGCATGCGGTCGGTGACGTTGTCGCTCCACAACAGGTGGTAGCGGCCCACCGGCTGCAAATGGAAGAACCGGTAAAAGCTGGCCACCCCTTCGACAATCGCCGGGGACAGGCCGACCCCGGTCGCCACCTGTGCCAGAACGCTGCGCGGCAGCCAGAGAGTGCGCTCCTGGACTTCGCGCAGGATCTGCACCAGCGCCGTCCGGCGTGCTCCATGGCGCTGCAGAACGTCGGTCACGGTGGTCTGCAGAGAAGCGTCGTCGGGGCAGCGAAAAGGCATGGCGTGGCAGGTGCGTGGTGACAACGGAGCCAGAAAGCACCAGTGTAGGGCGAACCTGGGCGCAGACCCATGCGTTTGCCGCACCTGCCCGGTCTGGCATGGCTCAGCCGAGACAGCGAGGCCCGGCTGCAGGCCGCATAATGGCCTTTTGCCGGAGATCGCTGTCATCGCGAGGCGATCTCGCCCCTACTTCAGACGCAGACCGAGCCGCGATGCACGCCCGATTACAGAGCATTCCGATTGGACAACGCATTGCGCTGGCGCTGGCCTTGCCGATGGTCGGCTTTCTGTTTTTTGTGTTGTGGGTGCTGGTCAGTCACCAGCGCACAGCCCACGACATGCGCAACCTGCGCGAGATGGCAGAGCTGGCGGCATCCGTTGGTAGTCTGGTGCACGAAGTTCAGCTCGAACGCGGCTTGTCGGCGGCATTTCTGGGTTCGGGTGGTACGGACTTTCTCCTGAGCCAGGCGGTCCGCCATGCTCGGACGGATGAACAACTGGCCGCGCTGGAGCAGACGCTGCAGCGTCTGGATCTGGACCGCTTTGATGACCGCTTGCGTTCGCGCATTGCCGATGCGCAAGTGCAATGGAAGGCATTCGCTGCGTGGCGCCGGGAGGCTGCAGCGCGTGATGTGACGCCCGAAGTACAGCTGGCACGCTATAGCGCAGCCGTTCATGCGTTGATTGGCATCGTCCAGGAGATGTATTTTCTGGGCAGCGATGCCGCCATTTCGCGCACCATCTATGCCTTTGTCAACCTGATGCAGGCCAAGGAACTGGCAGGAGTCGAGCGGGCGCTGGGCGCCACCTTTTTTGCTGCGCCCACGGTAGACGCCCTCTCTCGGCAGGTGTTTGTGTCACAGGTCGATCGCCAGGCGCTTTTTCTGGAGCAGTTCCGTTTTTTTTCCGACACGGTGTCTGTGCAGCATCTGGAACAGTCGCTGGCCGATACAAAAGCCGCTGAGATTGAGCGGCTGCGTGGCTTGGTATTTCAGCGTCTGCCCACCCGGCAGATCGCCGCAGAGGGTGCGACAGCCCACTGGCTGGAGGTGATGACCTGGAAGATCGAACAGCTCCGCCAGGTGGAGGATCGCCTGGCGCAAGCGCTGATCGTCCAGGCGGAAAGCGCTGAAGAAGCGGCGCGCAGAACTGTTTTCTGGAGTGGAGCCGTTGCTTTGAGCGGGCTGTTTGTGGCTGTGCTGTTTGCAGGGGCAATGGCACGCGGGATTATTTTGCCGATCGAGCGCATCACGCTGTCGATGAACCGTCTGGCAACGCAGAAGGATGGAGATACCGAAGTCGAGATCGTCGATCACCAGCGCGGTGACGAAATCGGTGAAATGGCACGGGCGACCCTGGTGTTTCGTGACAACCTGGTTCGTATTGCCCAGGCGGAAGAGCGGCTCAAGAACGCCGTCATCCTGCGCCTGCACCACAAGGCGCTGGGGGCCATTTCCCAGGGGGTACTGATCGTTGAAGCACAAGGCCTTGTCACCTTTGCCAACGCGGCGCTGGCGACCATCACCGGGTACGCTCCCGAAGACATCGTAGGGCGCAAGCCCGATTTTTTCTGCGCCCAGGCCCAGGACAATGCCTGTCTGGAGGACAGCAACGGAACGCCTTGCGTGCTGGAAGGTCGGCGCAGTGACGGTCAGCCCTTCTGGTTCGAGGCCATGGTCAGCCCGGTGCTCGATAGTGAAGGAGTGGCCACGCACAGCGTGGTGGTGTTGCGGGACATCACCGAAAGCCGCCGGGTCGAGCAAGAGATGCGCATTGCTGCCACGGCGTTCGAGTCACTGCACGGCATGATCGTGACCGATGCCCGGGGCACCATCCTGCGGGTCAATCGCGCTTTTTCCCGGATGACCGGCTACGCGGCCGACGAGGTGATCGGGCGCACGCCGGCGATGTTCAAGTCCGGGCGTCACGATGCCGCGTTTTATGTCCAGATGTGGAAATCGCTGGCCGACCGGGGTGCCTGGTTTGGCGAAATCTGGGACCGGCGCAAGAACGGCGAGGTCTATCCCCTGCTGCAAAGTATTTCTGCTGTGCGTGGTGAGGATGGACAGGTCACGCACTATGTGGCCGCTTTTTCCGACATCAGCGAGCGCAAGGAAGCCGAGGAGCAAATCCGTCATCTGGCTTTCTACGATCCGCTCACCCTCCTGCCCAATCGGCGCCTGCTGCTCGACCGCCTGCAGCAGGCAATGGCCTTGGGGGAGCGCACGGGTGGGCGCGGGGCATTGCTGTTCATCGATCTGGACCAGTTCAAGACCCTGAACGACACGCTGGGCCACGATGTGGGCGATTTGCTGCTGATCGAGGTGGCCCGGCGGCTGCAGGACGCCATTCGGGCCAGCGATACGGCAGCGCGCCTGGGCGGCGATGAATTCGTTGTCATGCTGGAGGAACTGGCCCACGACGCTACCGAGGCGGCCGAGCAGGCAAGGGTTGTCGCAGAAAAAGTACTTGCCGTGCTCAATCAGTCCTACTTACTGGCCGGGCATGAATTGCGCAGCACACCCAGCATTGGTGTGACGCTGTTTGCTGGTAAGCAGGCGACCATCGATGAACTGTTGCGTCAGGCCGATCTGGCCATGTACCAGTCCAAGTCGGCCGGGCGCAATGCGCTGCGCTTTTTCGATCCGCAGATGCAAGCCGTGCTGACGCAGCGGGTGCAGCTTGAGGCCGATCTGCGCTCCAGCCTGGAGCAGGGCCATTTCCGGTTGCATTACCAGGCGCAGGTCGATGGCCAGGGGCGCATGACGGGCGCCGAGGCGCTGCTGCGCTGGGAGCATCCGCAGCGTGGCGCCGTGTTGCCGGGCGATTTCATTCCACTGGCCGAAGAAACCGGTTTCATCCTGCCACTGGGCGACTGGGTGCTGGAGGCGGCCTGTCGTCAGCTGGCCGCATGGGCGGTGAGCCCGGCGACCGCAGGACTGTTTCTGTCGGTCAATGTAAGCGCACGCCAGTTTCAGCAGCCCACGTTTGTCGAAGGCGTACTGACCGTGCTGCAATCCACGGGGGGCAACCCGATGCGTTTGCGGCTGGAGCTGACAGAGAGTCTTTTGCTGCACGACGCCGAAAGCGCCATCGCCAAAATGCTGGAGCTCAAATCCCACGGGATCGGGTGTGCGCTGGACGACTTTGGCACAGGCTATTCGTCTCTGGCATACCTGCGACGTCTGCCGCTGGATCTGCTCAAAATTGACCGTGCCTTTGTGCGCGACATCCTGACCGACCCGAACGTTGCCGCCATTGCCCGCGCCATCGTGGCGCTAGCGCACAGCTTGGGGCTCAGCGTGGTGGCCGAAGGCGTGGAGGAGCAGGGGCAATTCGAGTTTTTGTTGGAGCAGGGCTGTAGTGGCTACCAGGGATATCTTTTCGGTCGGCCGGTGCCTGTGCGCGAGCTGTTGCCATCGTCTGTGCCCTGACTTGCCCGCGGTCGGTGAGGGAAAGCTTTATCCTCGGGGCTTGCTATGAACCAACTTCAACTCTTTTTACCCTGCGCCGCTGGTGTCGAGGGCTTTCTGGCCGACGAGGTGCACCAGATCACCGGCCTGACAGGCAGCGACCTGCTTACCGGGCGTGGTGGCGTATTGCTGCGCGCCTCCTGGCGTGACGCGATGCTGCTCAACCTGTACAGCCGCCTGGCGCAGCGCGTGCTGGTGCAACTGGCGCACCGCCCGTACCGCAACGAAAACGACCTGTATGAGGCTGCCAGCAGCGTGGCCTGGGAGGTTTGGTTCACTACGCGCCATACCTTCAAGGTCGAGGTCACCGCGCAGCACAGCCCGCTGCAAAGTTTGAACTTCGCTGGTCTGCGCGTGAAGGATGCCGTGGCCGACCGTTTTCGCGCCAAGAGCGGCGTGCGCCCGGACGTGAACACCCAGTGGCCCGACGTACGCATCCATCTGCACCTGACCACCGAAGAAGCCACGGTGTACATCGACACCTCGGGCGAGCCTCTGTTCAAGCGCGGCTGGCGCGAGGATAAGGGCGACGCACCACTCAAGGAAACCCTGGCCGCCGCGATGATTGCTGCCAGTGGCTGGGATCCGCATGGCGATGCACCCGTGCCGCTGTACGACCCCTGTTGTGGCAGTGGCACGGTGCTCATCGAGGCTGCGCAGATCGCCTGCTGCATCGCCCCCGGCATGCGTCGGCGCTTCGCCTTCGAGAAGCTCCTGCCGTTCCAGTCGCATGTCTGGGATGCTATTAAAGATGAAGCTAAAGGCGTACAGCAGACAAGCGCTGTGGCCATTTTTGGTAGTGATGTGTCGCACCGCATGGTGGATTTTTCTGAACGCAATGCCGAGCGTGCCGGTGTGGCGGGTGCTGTGCAGCTGCGCGGTGGCGACGCGTTGCAACGCATGCCGCCGTGTGAGACGCCGGGGATCATGCTGCTCAACCCGCCCTACGGTGAGCGCATTGCTGCGGCCGGTGCGGCAGGGCAGAACGCCTCGGAACGCGCCGCCCAGCGCGCCCAGGGCGACGCCGTGGGCCGCGAGGCGGCGCACACCGACGACGGTGGCGAATTCTTCAGCCAACTGGCCGCGCACTGGAAGAAAAATTATGCAGGCTGGACCGCCTGGATGCTCACGCCCGATCTCAAGTTGCCCAGCAAGATGCGCCTGAAAGAATCGCGCCGCGTACCGATGTGGAATGGACCGATCGAATGTCGATTGTTCCGTTTCGATATGGTGCGGGGCACCGCGCGTGTCCGCCCGAGCCCGGCGGAACCCGAAGCAGCCGATGGGGCCTGAGCTGCAGGGGCCGGTGCACGCGCCCGTGACCCGGCCGGTGGTGATCGACACCAACATCGTGCTCGATCTGCTGGTGTTTGCCGATGACGCCACGGCTCCCCTTAAGATCCAACTGGCCAGCGGGGTACTGCACTGGATTGCCGCGCCTGCCATGCGCGTCGAGCTTGAGCGCGTGCTGGGCTATCCGCAGATCGCCCCCCGCCTGGCCTACTACGGGCTAAGCGCCGCACAGGTGCTGCAGGCCTTCGATGCCCAGGCACGTACCGTGGACCCTGCGCCGCGCGCCAGCGCCATCTGCAAAGACCCGGACGACCAGCAGTTCATCGACCTGGCCGTGCAGCACGGGGCCCTCCTGCTCAGCAAGGACCGCGCCGTGCTCAATTTGCGCAAGCGGCTGCTGGTGCTGGGCGTGCAGGCGTCTTCAATCCTCTAATCGGATCCGAATCCCCGCATCTCGCCCCAGGCATCGAACGGGTCGCGTTCGGTGCGCAGGGCATTGATGGGTGCGCTGTCGTCGCGCCAGCCCAGGGCAATGCCTGCAAAAAGCATGCGTTCGGCAGGCAGGTCCAGAAAGCGGGCCACGGGCTGCGACCGGAAAGCCCAGTATTCCTGCGCACAGGTGTCCAGGCCTTGTTCTACGGCCAGCAGCATCACCGTCTGCAGATAGATGCCCAGGTCGGCCCATTGCGGTGGCCCCATGCGGCGGTCCACGCTCAAAAAGATGCCGACGGGCGCACCGAAAAACGTGGCGTTCTTTGCCATCTGGCGCAAGCGGGCCTCTTTGTCCTCGCGTGGGATGCCGATCGTGGCATAGAGCTGCTCGGCGTTGCGAAAGCGCCGCGTGCGGTAGGGCTCCCACAGGTCGGGTGGATAGACCGCGTATTCCGGCTGGTCCTGCCACGGCTCGGTGGCCACAAGATGCAGGAGCTGCGCCAGCGGCTCGCCCGCCAGCGCGTGTACATGCCAGGGCTGCAGGTTGCCGCCCGAGGGCGCGCGCGCCGCGCCTTCCAGAAGGGCGCGCACTACGACAGCGGGAGGCATATCGGGTTTGAAAGCGCGGATCGACGCGCGCCGATGCACGGCTTCGGAGACCCTCATGCTCAAGCGTCCTGTGGGCCCGTGGCCGTAGCGCCGGGTGCGGCCAGTACGGCGCGTTGCGGTGCTGTGTTGACGGCCAGCTGGAACACGTCGGGCCGTGCATAGTGCCCCACGGGGTCGAAGTCCATCTGCGCGCGGGGAATGTCGTCGAGGTCGATCTCGGCGGTCAGCAGCACATCCTCGCCATAGACCGGCCCGGCCAGCACCTTGCCTGCGGGGCTGATGATGCAGCTGCCGCCACGCATGAGCAGCGTTTCGGGGTCGTCTGGGAGACGGTTGTGCATCGATTCCATGGGGAACTGCGCGCGGCGCAGGTGCTGGCAGCTCGATAACACGAAACAGCGGCCCTCCATGGCGACGTGCTGCATGGTGCTGATCCAGCTGTCGCGGTCGTCGGCCGTGGGCGCGCAATACAGTGCCACGCGCTGCTGGTACATGGCCATGCGCAGCGCGGGCATGTAGTTTTCCCAGCAGATCACGGCACCGAGCTTGCCGAAAGGCGTGTCCACGGCCTTGAGCGTAGAGCCGTCGCCGTAGCCCCACACCAGGCGCTCCAGCGCCGTGGGCATGAGTTTGCGGTGGTGGCCCAGCACGGTGCCCTCGGGGCCCAGGTACACGGCGGTGCAGTACAGCGTGCCGCCATCGCGTTCGATGATGCCGACGCAGACGTAGAGCTTGTGCGCGCCTGCGGCCTGGGCCAGTTGCGCAATCTCGGGGCCATCGAGCGCCACGGCCGCCTCGTAGTATTTGAGGAAGTCCTGGCGCCCTTCGGGCGTGCGTGCCCCGATGAAGATGTGAAAGTCGGCCCCCTTGGGGTAGCCGCCGATGAAGGCCTCGGGAAACACCAGCAGCTGCGCGCCGCGCGCGGCGGCCTCTGCCATCAGGGTTTCGGCCTTGGCCACGGTCGCGGCGGTGTCGAACAGTACGGTAGCGGTCTGCGCCACGGCGGCAATCAGTTTCATCGGGGGGCTCCTGGTGTCCTGAGTTGGAAGTTGGTTGAAGAAAAAAAGATGTCGAAATCGCCGTCAGGCAAGGCGCAAACCGCAGCGATAGCCGTTGCTATCGCGAGGATTTGCAACGCAGCATGGCGGTGATTCTCGGCATCTTTATGAAACAAACTGCCAACTCAGGATACTAGGGGTTGGCAAACGCCAGTGTGCCGCTGTATGCGCACACGGGCTGTCATGCGGGTATCACTGGTGTCAAAAGGTCGTACGCGGCGCGCGCGCGCTGCAGGTCACGCCCCAGGCGGCGGCTTTGTGGCAGGTGGCGCAGCCAAGCCAGGTGGGCAATGCTCTGGGCCAGCGTGGTCTGCATGTCGGCGGGCTGCTGCGCCAGCCAGGCCGCCCACAGCAGGCGGGCCGTCTCCAGCGCCCCGCTCTCGCGCAAGTAGAGCGCGGTGGAGTGCACAAAACACAGCGCATCGCGGGCCTGGCAGTGCGCCCGTGGTAGTGCTCCGGTGGGGTCGTCCTCGAAATCGATGAAGCCCACCACCCCGTCGGGGCAGCGCACCAGGTTGCGTGCAAAGGCCTGGCTCAAGCTGGTGCCCGTGCTGTGCACCTGTTGCAGTGCCTCCAGGCCCTGGTGCCATAGCGCCTGCACGGCTTGCGGTCCCTGTGGCATGGCCGAATGCATTTCGCCGTCCAGCGAGGGCGCGGGTTCGCCCGGGCGGCCCAGGTGGCGCAGCAGCAGGCCGTCATTTTGGCGGGCCAGCAGCACGGGAACCCGAAGGCCCCGCGCTGCCAGGTCGTGCAGGCGCCGGGCTTCGGTGGCAATGGCCGCGGTGCCGCCCAGGTTGGGTACGGGGCGCAGCACCTCCAGTTGTGTCAGTCGGGCCAGTGCGCCCAGCACGCGGTAGCGTCCCATGCCGTGGCGCGGCCCGGCTTTCTTCAGCCAGACCTGCTCTCCGTTGAGCATGTAGCGCGCCACGTTGGGCTGCTGCAGGGCCAGTTGCTGCTGCAGGAAGGTGGCGTAGTCGGGCAAAGGAGGGGTGTCGGTGTCGTGCGGCATGGGCAGTGCGATAGAGGGTTCGGCCAGCGGGCGAGGGGCGCTACACTTGCCGCCGTGCGTGGGCTGGCCCTGCGCTCCCGCCCCCACGGCGCTGCCATGTGGCACCACCCGGGGCATCATAAAAGCCTTTGCACCCTGAACGGAGCCCCCATGACTGAACCCACCACTCCCGACGCCGGTGCACCGGCCCTTGGCCCCGACGAACTCGATGAACTCGACGTCCTGCTGGACGATTTGCGCACACGAGGCGAAGAGATCCCACAGTGGGAGTTTTGCGACGGTTTCATGGCCGCTCTGGTGTGCACCCGGCGGCCCATTGGCCCCGCCGAATACCTGCCCATGCTTCTGGGCGACGGTGAAGCCCTGGAAGTGGCCGAGGGCGAACCCCTGCCGCTCCTCGAAGCATTCGCCGATGCGGCGCAGCAGGCGCGATTTATCGAGCTGTGGATGCTTCGGTGGAACGAAGTGCAGCAGCAGCTCGATGCCGATGTGAAGGCGCTGGACGAAGACCAGGCTTACGCGCCCGAAGCCATGGACATGCGCGGCGCTGTGGCCAGCTTGCCCGAGGATGAGCGTGCTGAAATCGAGGGCCAGGAGATTCCCTCCTTTGCCCAGGTGTGGGCGCTGGGTTTCATGTTTGCCGTGGAGAACTGGCCTGACGAATGGACTGCGCCGCGCGATAAGGAAGCCGCGCAGTGGCTCGATGACGCGATGGAGCACATCGTCGCGCTGACCGAAGACGATACCGGCAAGCCCGAGATCTGTATGTACAGCGATGACGGCCCGCCCAGTACCAGCAAGGCCCGTGTGGAAGCCTTTGGCGAAGCCATCTGGGCCGTGTACGACCTGCGCCAGATCTGGAAAAGCATGGGCCCGCGCGTGGAAACCTTGCGCAAGCCACCCGAGCCCGGCCGCAATGACCCTTGCTGGTGCGGTAGCGGCAAGAAATTCAAGAAGTGCCATGGCGCCTGAGCCACGGCGCTATGTAGCCGCCACCGCCTGGTTGCGCCCAGCGTCCTTGGCCTGGTAGAGCGCTTTGTCCGCACGCTTGACGATCGCGCCGGCATGGGTGTCGGCAGGGTTCCATACGCTGACGCCGATGCTGACGGTCATGTGTCCGATTTCCGGGAATTCGGCGGTGGCGATGGCCGTGCGTATTTTTTCCGCTACGGCCATGCTGCCCTCGCCCCCCGGCGTATGTGGCAGCAGCACCACAAATTCTTCGCCCCCATAGCGGGCGAGAAAATCCACCGAACGGGTGTTTTCACCCAGCAGGTGCGCCAGTTGCTGCAGAACGGTGTCCCCTGCCGTGTGGCCGTGGGTGTCGTTGACCTGTTTGAAGTGGTCGACGTCGAGCAGCAGGACGGCAAATCCCGTGCCGGTGCGATGGCTGGTCTGGAAGCACTCCAGCAGCTTGGTGTCAAAGTGCCGCCGGTTGTGCACGCCGGTGAGCGGATCGTGGGTAGCCAGCCGTTCGAGTTCCAGGTTGGCGGTTTCCAGTGCCTCGGTGCGCTGCAGTACCTGAGCTTCCAGCGACTGGTTGACGGCGGCCAGTTCGCGTTCATGCGCCAGCAGCACCGTGGTCATTGACTGGAGGGATTGTCCGAGTTGTGCCACCTCGGCCAGGCGATGGTCTACGGGGAAATCGGGGGTGTGGGCGCCCCGCTCGATCTGGCGTGCAGCCTATGCCAATTGTTCGATGGGGCGGCTGAACGAGCGGGCCAGCCACAGCGCCACCAGGCTGAACACCAGCGTTGCCACCAAGCCCAGCGCTAGCAGCTGGTTGCGCAGTGCGTACGCCGGTTGCAGGGCCAGTTCCAGCGGCTGGCGCACCACAATGCGCCAGCCCAGGCTTTGGGATATGCGGGTTTCGACCACCGCCTGGCTGGTGATGTAGTCCTGGCCATCGTCCCAGCGCAGCCGGGCGTAGCGTGCATCTTTTGCGCGCGGCGAAATGGACGGCAGACGCGTGTGGTTGACCAGTGCCTGGGGGTAGAACACCTCGCCCTGCGCATTGGCAATCAGGATTTCGGTGCCCTGGTCTTGGGCGTGCAGGTCGAAGGCGGCCTACACCGTCTGGGTGACCCAGCGCCAGTGGATGTGTGCGCCAACGACGCCCACCAGGGCGCCGTCCGGGTTGCGGATGGGGGCGGCGATGTCGATGAAGCGCAAGGGCTCGGACAAGGGCTGTGGTGGCAGCAGCTTTTCCAGCAGCACGGCGTTGTGCACATCGCCGGTGTAGACGCCTGTCTGCCCTTCAATGAACCAGGGTCGCTGCGCAACAGACTGGCCCTGGAGAATGCCGTCCACCGCCTGCACGACCGTCCCTTGCGGGTCGGTCACGCCTATCCAGGCATATTCCTCGCGCAGGCCGCGCCGCTGTTCCAGCGAGCGCCGCACAGCAGGCTGAGCCAGATCTCCGCGAGTGAAGTGCGGCGCTAGTGTCCTGAGTTGGAAGTTGGTTGAAGAAAAAAAAGATGTCGAAATCGTCGTCAGGCAAGGCGCAAACCGCAGCGATAGCCTGTGCTATCGCGAGGATTTGCAACGCAGCATGGCGGCGATTCTCGGCATCTTTATGAGACAAACTTCTAACTCAGGACACTAGGCTCAGCAGCATGATGTCGAGCTCATGATCGCGCAAGCTGGCGCTCAGCAGATCAGCGGCGGCGCGCGCGGTGGCATGGATCGACGCGCCTGCAGTGGTTGCCACCTGTTGTGTGGCCAGGCGGCCCACATAGAGCCCGACGCTGAGCAGTGTCAGCAGCGAGAGCCCACCGAACCAGAGCGCCAGCTGGCCTCTGAGGCTGCGAAAGAACAAGGAGAGAAAGTGTGGCATCCAGCGCAATGGTGTGACAAGCGTTTCTCGCCAGCGCCATGCCTTCACTCCAAGGCATACCATGCGATGGACCGCGATGGGCCATTAAAGCAAATACTGCCCTGAACGCAAGCGGGTTGCCCCCACGGCGGTGGGGCGCTATTGCCTTAGCAGATGCGCCAGCTGCACCAGCCCGTGCCGCACCGTGGCAGCGCGCACGGCAGCGCGGTCGCCCGGGAAATGCTGGCGCTCGCTGTAGGTGCGTCCGTGCACGCACCACGCCAGCCACACCGTGCCCACGGGCTTGTCAGCGCTGCCGCCGGTGGGCCCGGCCACGCCCGTCACCGCTACGCTGGCCTGGGCGGCAGAATGCGCCAGGGCGCCTTCGGCCATGGCGCGGGCCACGGGCTCGCTCACGGCGCCGTGCTGGTCGATGAGCGTGCAGGGCACGGCCAGCATCTCGGCCTTGGCGGCGTTGGAATAAGTGACAAAGCCGCGCTCAAACCACTGGCTGGAACCGGCCCGGTCGGTGCAAGCCCCGGCGATCAGGCCACCCGTGCAGCTTTCGGCCGTGGCCAGCATCTGGCCCTGGGCCAGCAGGGTATCAGAAATAGTAGTCAAAATGGCCTCTAGCGCAATACCACCAAGCGCTATCAGCTCTTCTTTTGATAGTAATTGAGGGCGTGGGGTCACCAGAACCTCCACAGCGCAATCACCAGCAGGGTGCAGAACGCCGCGACAAAATCGTCCCACAAAATGCCCCAGCCGCCGCGCCAGCCAAAGCCCTTGAACAGGCTGTCGGCCCAGCCCACCGGGCCCGGCTTGGCGGCATCAAAGAAGCGGAACAGTGCAAACGCCACCAACTGGCCCCAGAAGCCCATGGGCATGGCCAGCCACAGCACCAGCCAGAAGGCCACGACCTCGTCCCAGACGATGCTGCCGGGATCGGACACGCCCATGTGGCGCGCGGTGACAGTGCAGGCCCACCAGCCGCCCAGCGTACTGGCGGCGATCAAGAGGCCCATCTGCAGTGGTGTGGCAAACCACGGTTGCAGCACCAGGAAAGCCAGCCAGGCCCACAGCGTGCCCACCGTACCGGGCGCCTTGCGCGACAGGCCCGCGCCAAAGCCCAGCGCAATGAAGTGCGCGGGGTGGGCCAGCAAAAAACGCACGGTGGGGCGCAGCGGCACGGCATTGGTCATGGGCGCTCCAGCAGCTCAATGTCCTTGGGGTAGCGGAGGGTGTGCTCGGCGCTGAACCGCGCGGTGGCCCCGGCGGCCAGGGGCTGCTGCCAGGCAATGGTGCCTTGCTGCTGGTTCCAGGTCAGGCTGCTGGGTTGTGGTTGGTAGCGTGATTCGACTTCGATCTTTTCGTTGCGCGAGATCGGTGTGGCGTGCAGCACCTGCAGGTCAATGCTGCTCTTGTGGCGGTTTTCCACCTGGTAGCTGCGGCGTGTCTGGCGCTCGGTGCGCGAGCCGGTCAGGCCGGTGGTGCTGGTCATGTCCTGTGGTGCCTCGGTGCGCACTAGCACCAGTTCGTCGCGGCCAAAGGACAGGCTGGTGGTGGGCGGGGCGCCCGGTGTGCTGGCGGCGCTGACGCCAAAGTCTAGGCGCCCGGTGCCCACAAAGGCGCCGTCGCGGTACAGGCCCACGGCGCCGGGTGGCCAGACGCCTGGCGGTGGCGCAATCTCGGCCACCAGGTAGGCGGCTTCTTCCACGCCCGGCGCGGTGCGGGTGAGCAAGTGGGCGCTGGCCTGCTGCGTGCCCAGCGCCAGCGTGACGCGCTGGCCGTTCGAGGGCACGGTGATGCGTTGCGGCACCGCAAATTCGGTGGAAAAACCTTTGTCGAGGGCACTGACGTCAAAGCTGGGCATGGCCTCGGGCACCAGGTTGCCGCGCTCGCGCATCGCCGGGGCCGGGGAGGCCGGTGCCATGGACATTGCCTTGGCCGCCAGTTGGGGCGGCGGTGCGACGTCCAGGGTCCAGGGGCGGGGCAGGCGGCCCTGCGTGGCGCGATGGGGTTGGCCGGTGGAGAGCGTGAGCTGCACATTGCTCCAGTCCTCACCGCTGTTCTGGGCCACCAGCGCCAGGCGCTCGAACTGCACGCTGGCCTTGGTGGCATCGAGCGTGGCGCGGTAGCTGGGCTGCCAGCCGGGGCCGCGCACCTGGTAGCTCAGGCGCAGCTCGGCGTCGCGCTCGGTGGCCAGGTTGATGGTGACGGACACCACGCGCGTGCGCTGGCTGGCCACGCGGTCGCGCTCGGCCGCCAGGGGCTTGAGCGCCAGTTCCAGCGCCTCCTGGCGGCGCTTGAGCTGGTGGGCGCGGGCCAGCGCATCCTGGCCGGATTTGCGCAGCACATCGGCGGTGGCACTGATCTGCGCCGGGGTGGCGGGCAGGGTGCGGCCCCCCACGGCGGCTTCGCCCGCGCTGCCCGAGGCAACGCCTTTGAGGTAGCTGTCGACCAGCTGCAGCGCGCCCGATTCGGCTCTGACGGCGGCGATCTGGTCTTCCAGCTCGCGAATGCGGCCATCGAGCGGGCTGGCGCAGGCCGAGGCCACGTCGCGGTCTTCGGTCAGCACATTGAACTCCCCCACGCGCACGCCCGCATCGGCGCTGATCTGCAGGCTTTGCGGGTCCAGCGTGGCGGGTAGGCAGGCCACGGTCAGGCTGCGCGCGCTAGCGCCCACCTTGGCCACGCGCTCTACTGTGGCGCTGCCAGGGTAGACCGTGACGCGGGCAATGCGCGAGGTGCTCTCTTGGGCTGCAACGGCGCCTGCGCTGCACAGCAGCGCGGTGCAGGCCAGTGCGGAGACCAGCGGCTGCGGGGAAAACAATGGGAGGTTCACGGGGCGCTCCTAGGAGTCTGTCGGACTTGGAAATCGTCGGCTGCAAATCGGCCGCAGCGGTCCATTCTTCACCGTCTTTTTGCTCCATAGCCGGGCTATGGGGCTGCAAATCCGGCAAAAACTGTCCTCGCTGGGGCCGATTTTCGCTTACGACGCTCCAAGTCCGACAGCCTACAGGATGTGCGGAGGAAAAACTTACCGCACATGCTAGCAGACGCACCGGGCCATGCGTTACTGGGCAGCGGACCGTGCGGCAGCGGCCTTGGCCTTGGCTTCATCGGCCTTGCGCTGTAGCTCCAGGGCTTCTTTCTCGGCTGCCTGGGCTTCAGCGGCCTTGGCGGCCTTGGCATCCTTCTCCGCGGAGTTGCCACCAGCCAGTGCACTGCCTGCCATGGTGCCGGCGACGGCGCCCACCGCTGCTGCGCCCATGGTGCCCATCATTCCCGGGCCGCGTGCGGCAGGAGCGGCTGCCGCTGCCGGAGCCGGTGCTGCCGCAGCGGCTGGAGCTGTAGGGGCCTTGGGCGCTACCGGGGCCGCAGGGGTGGACGGCGCCTTGCCGATGCTGGCCGGAGGAATGGAGCGCGATTTCGCGCCACCCATGCGCTTGGCGTGGGCCAGGGTCGGCGCCGCCAGGGCGGCCACGGTGAGGGCGATGACGGCGGCGGCGGTACGGTTGGTGTTTTTCATGGTGCGTTCCTGGGTGTTAGTCGTTGCTGCTGAAGCCAAACAGGCTCAGCAGGCTGGTGAAGAGGTTGAACAGCGAAACAAACAGGCCCACGGTGGCCAGTACGTAGTTGGTTTCGCCGCCGTTCACGATGCGGCTGGTCTCGAACAGGATCAAGCCGGCCGACAGCAGGGCCACCATGGCCGATACCGCCAGGCCCAGCGCCGGGATCTGGAAGAACATGGCTGCCAGGCCCGCCAGGATGGCGATCACCATGCCGGCGAACAGGAAGCCGCCCATGAAGCTGAAATCACGCCGCGTCGCCAGCACCCAGCCCGACAGAGCCAGGAAGGTCGCGCCTGTGGCACCCAGGGCCAGGGCAATGGTCTGGCCGCCGCCCGGCAAGGCCAGATGTGCCGAGAGCACCGGCCCCAGTGTGTAGCCCATGAAGCCGGTGAGCGCAAAGACGGCCCCCACGGCCCAGCCGCTGTTCTGCACCTTGTGGACCAGGAACAGCAGACCGAAATAGCCTATCAGCGTGAGGATGAGACCCGGTGCGGGCAAGCGCAGGGCCACGGCAGCGGCGGCCACGGCAGCGCTGAACAGCAGCGTCAAGGACAGCAGGGCATAGGTGTTGCGCAGCACCCGGTGCGTGGCCAGGGTGCTGCCCAGGCTGCTGGGGGCAGTACCCCCCCGGTAGGTGGCGGGATGGTTCATGTGGATCTCCGGATTCAGAAGGAAAAAGAACGATAGGGTATTTGTCGCTTCTGAAAAAGAAGATAAAAAATGATTTTTACTTCCGTAAAATAGAACAATGAGTGCGCCCTTCAATTACCGTCATCTCTACTATTTCTGGATGGTTGCCAAGGAGGGCAGCATGTCCAATGCCGCCGCGCGGCTGGACATGGCGGTCCAGACCGTAAGCACCCAGGTGCGTGAGCTAGAGCGCGACCTGGGTTGTCAGTTGTTGCGTCCAGCGGGGCGGGGCCTTGCGCTGACCGAGGCCGGCGTGGTGGCCTTGCGGCAGGCCGAACAGATTTTCCAACTGGGCGAGGCCTTGCCCGAACTGGTGCGTGCGGCCGCCCAGAGCCCTTCGGTGCGGTTGGTGGTGGGCATTGCCGATGGCTTGCCCAAGCTGGAGGTTCAGCGCCTGTTGCGCCCCGTGCTCCACGTAGAGGGGCTGCGGCTGGTGTGCCTGGAGGGCGAAATGTCCGACCTGCTGGCCGAACTGGCCGTGCACAAGCTCGACGTGGTGCTGTCCGACCACCCTGCGCCGTTCAATCCACGCCTCAAGGTGCACAACCATCCTTTGGGTACCTCGGCCATGGGCTGGTACGCAGCGCCGCAGTGGTGGGCTCAGGCCGTAGAGGGGTTTCCGGCGTCACTGCAGTCGCTGCCCGTGCTGTTGCCGACCACCCATTCCATCGTGCGCAACACCATCGACCAGTGGCTGGCCCAGAAGGGGCTTCACCCGCGGGTGGTGGGCGAGTTTGAAGACAACGCGTTGCTGGAGGCTTTTGGGGGCACAGGCCTGGGCATTTTCCCTGGCGCGGTGGCGGCGCAGGACGAATTGCTGCAGCGCTGCCAGGTGCGGCTGGTGGGCGCCTGCGATGGGGTGCAGGAGCACTACTACGCCATCAGCACCGAGCGCAGGCTGGCACATCCGCTGGTGCAGCAGCTGGTGCGCTCGTCCGCCTGAGGCTGGGTTGTAGAGCGTCTTTGGCACAGCGCTGGTTGTGACCAGGGGAACGTCTGACCTGCCGGGTTTCTGACATTGACCGCGCTGGCAGGGCCGTGGATACTGAGTTGGCAAGGCCGAGTTGGCAGGGTGGTTTGATTGCATTCTTTTCCAACACAGCCGCCTTCCCTCACAGCCACCATGACCGTCACCCGTATTGCAGGCCTTTGCAGACGCTATCTCGCATGCACGGCAGGGTTGATCATGGGGCTGGCGGGTGCCAGCGTGGCTGCGGACGGGCCGGTGCGGGTTCTTACGGAAGAGTTTCCACCCTACAACTACACCGATGCGGCCCAGGGCAAGATCACCGGGCTGTCCACCGAAGTGGTCGAAGCCGTTCTCCGGGAGCTGGGCTTGCAGGGCGAGTTCCAGTCCATGCCTTGGGCGCGTGCCTATGAAACGGCGCGCAATACGCCGGGGGTGCTGATCTACAGCATCGGGCGCACGCCGGAGCGGGACAAGCTGTTCAAATGGGTGGGCGTGATTGCGCCTGCCAACTACTACCTGTTCGGGCAGCAGGGCCGAACGTACCGCATCGATTCTCTGGATGCAGCCAAGCAGTACCGCATTGCCACCGTCAACGAGGATGTGGGCGAGCAGTTTCTGGTGGCGAATGGCTTCGTCAAGGGGAAGAACCTGCAGCCCAGCGTGAAGTACGAACTCAACTATGAAAAGCTCAAGCTCGGCAGGGTAGACCTGTGGATCATGAGCGAGCTGACGGCCGCCTACCTGGCACGCCAGTCAGGAGATGAGCCTGCCAAGACGCTGGTCAAGGTGTACCGCATTCCTGAACTGAGCAGTGAAGGCTATTACATGGCCTTTGGCAACCAGACCCCGGATGCGCAGGTGGCACGATTCAAGAAGGGGCTGGAGGCCATCCAGCGCAATGGCACCTTTGACCGATTGCAGCGCAAATGGCAGTAGTGATGGGGTGCCATAGGGAATTAGGTGCCTGTGCGGACCAAGGAAGAATTGGCACGCCCGGTAACCGAACATATGGTCAAACTCGAACAGCCACCCGAGTGGGGCAAAAGCTTTTTCCAAGATCCGCGTGTCAAATAGGCCGATTCAAACTTCAGATTTCACATGCCCGGATCAGTGGCACTGCTTTGGTTGTAACCCTGGCGCGGTTTGGTCGGCCGGGTTTCTGACATTGACCTCGCCGACAGGGCCGTGGATACTGAGATGCAAAGGCCGCGTAGGCAGGGCGGCACGCTTGCACACATTTCAAACACAGTCGCCAGCCCTCACAGCAACCATGACCGTAACCCGTATTTTCGGCATTTGCAGACGCTATCTCGCATGCATGGCGGGGTTGTTCGTAGGGGTGGCAGGCGTCAGCGTGGCTGCGGCCGGGCCGGTGCGCGTTCTTACGGAAGAGTTTCCACCCTACAACTACACGGAGGGCGGCAAGATCACCGGCCTGGGCACTGAGGTGGTCGAGGCAGTGCTCCAGCAACTGGGCTTGCAGGGGCAGTTCCAGTCGCTGCCCTGGGCGCGCGCCTATGAAACGGCCAGCAATGTTCCCGGCGTGCTGATCTATTCCATGGTGCGCACGCCGGAGCGCGAAAAGCGTTTCAAATGGGTGGGAGTGATCGCTCCGTCCGAGTACTACCTGTTTTCTCTGGCCGACAAGGGCCTCGCTATCACCTCGCTCGGAAAAGCCCAGGGTTTGCAGATCGGCACCGTGAACCAGAGCGTGGGCGAGCAGTTCCTGCTGTCCCGGGGCTTTGTCAAAGGCAAGAACCTGCAGGCCAGCGTCCGGAACGAACTCAACTATGAAAAACTGCGGCTGGGACACATTGACCTGTGGATCATGAACCGGCTTAGTGCCTACCATTTGGTGCGACAGGCGGGTCAGGATCCGGAAAAGACGCTGCACAAGGCGTTGGCTATTCCCGAGCTTAGTTCCCAGGGCTACTACATGGCGTTTGGTGCCCAGACACCGGATGCCACGGTGGAACCTTTTCGCAAGGCGCTGGAGACATTACAGCGCAATGGCAGCCTTGACCGATTGCAGCGCAAATGGCAGTAGAGAGGGGTGAATTCCAGCACACTGGGCCGCAGCCTGTGCACTGTGTCGCGCGCTCGCTCGGCGGGCGTCTGGTGATGGCTACGCTGGCCTTTTGCGCGTTGTTTATTCTGGTATCGGTCGGTGTGCTGACCATTTCAGCCTGGAGTGCAGGCCGGGTGCGAATGGATGCCGAACTGGCCCAGATCGAACAAATTTACAGCACCACGCTGTCCAAGGCCATCTGGGAACTGGACCGGGAGGCTCTGCAAATGCAGGTGCAAAGCACCATGGGCATCCCGTCCGTGGGAAAGATCATGGTGCGTGTGACGTTGACCAACCGGACAGCAGAGCTGTTCGAGAGTGCGCACGAGGGGTGGGCCGGTGGCGGCTGGGCCCCTGTGCGCCGCACGGCGCTGACCTATGTGCCGTATCCCGGCGCGCGGGAAGAAGTGGGTGAACTGGCTTTGTACGGTGACGAAAACGTCCTGTGGCAGCGCCTGCGCAGTGAATTGGCCACCATCGTCATTGCGCAGGTGTTGCAGTCCCTGATGCTGGCGGGACTGATCATGTTGATGTTCAACCGCATGGTGACGGTGCATGTGCAGCGCATCGCATCGCATCTGGCGGGAGTCAACCCCGGCAATCTGACGGTGCAACTGCGCCTTGCGCGCAGCCGCCAGCGCCCGGACGAACTGACCCAGTTGGAATCGGGTGTCAACCAGTTGCAAAGCAGCCTGGCGAGCTATCTGAAGCGCCTGCAACATCACGAGCAGGAACTTGCGGGCCACCGGGATCGACTGGCCCAGTTGGTGGATGAGCGCACTGCCGAACTGCAGGCTGCCAACGAACGCTTGCAGAAACTGGCGCGCACGGACCCGTTGACGGGTCTGCCTAACCGCAGGCATTTTGACGAGGCCAGAACCACCGAAATGCGCCGTGCCCGGCGCAACGGACAG
This sequence comes from Giesbergeria sp., assembly GCA_030690515.1. Taxonomy (GTDB): domain Bacteria; phylum Pseudomonadota; class Gammaproteobacteria; order Burkholderiales; family Burkholderiaceae_C; genus Simplicispira. The sequence goes on along the minus strand of JAUYGP010000291.1, from coordinate 6,235 downwards.
AGTCTGTCGCTGCTGGTGTGCGATATCGATTTTTTCAAGGGTTACAACGACCACTACGGGCACGCCATGGGCGACCGCTGCCTGTGCACGGTCGCCCTCGCTTTGCAAGCACAGCTAGGTCGAGCCGGAGACATGGTGGCGCGTATCGGTGGTGAAGAGTTCGGCGTGCTGCTGCCTGCGACCAGCCGGTCTGCCGCCTACAAGCTGGCAGAGCGCATACGTGAGGCCGTGGCGGCGTGTGCGATCGAACACCTGCATTCGGAGGCGGCCAAGGTGGTGACGATCAGCATCGGACTGGCCGTGCTCGAGCCCGGAGCGACCGGTGACTTCGAGGCGCTGTTCCAAGAGGCAGACGAGGCGCTGTACCGTGCCAAGGCTGCAGGACGCAACCAGGTGGCCGGGCCTGATGCTTCGGCCCCACCCCGCCACGAAGGAGACACAACATGAAACGTGCAGTCCTGTTGTTTTGGATGTTCTGGGTGGGAGCGGCGGCGTCCCAGGTGCAGCCGATCCGGGCGGTTACCGAGGCCACGCCCTACACTTACATGGAGGGCAGCAAGGTGATCGGCACAGCCACCGAGGTGGTGGAGTTGACCTTGCAGCGGGCCGGCCTGAAGGATTACAGCGTGCACCTGTACCCCTGGGCGCGGGCCTATGACATGGCGCTCAAGGAGCCCAACGTGCTCATCTTCCTGATAGCACGCACGCCGGTCCGTGAGCAGCAGTTCCGCTGGGCAGGCGAGATCATGAAGATCCAGTACCACCTGTACCGGCTCAAATCCAGAGCGCTGGACATCAGCACCCTGGAGTCGGCCAAGGCCTACACGATTGGCGTCATGCGCGACGATGTGCGGCAGCAGTACCTGCGTTCCAAGGGGTTTGAGCGGTTGGTGGTGTCGGCCCAGCCCCTGGACAACTTCCGCAAACTGCTGCGCGGCCAGGTGGATCTGGTGCCTCTGACCACGGGCGATGCGGGCCTGCTGTGCCAGCAAGCCCCGTTCGACTGCGCTGGCCTGGAGCGGGTGCTGACGCTGGACGAGGCGTCCGCCGGTCTCTACATGGCCTACAGCCTTCAGACCCCGCAGGAAGTCGTGCAGCGCACACAGCAGGCCTTCGACCGGCTCAAGGCCGAAGGCCTGGTGCAGCGCATCATGGATCGCACCCCCTGAAGCGACCTGCCCTCAGGAGACCTTTCCCTGTGCTCTTTACCGCGGCTTCACGATTGCAGTAAGTAAGCCTTCATGACATCACCCTAGAGTTGTTGCAATGCAACAAGGGAATGTGATGAAGAAAATACTGTGGGGTGTCGCACTGTTGGCGCTGGTGGCTTGGCTGCTGGCCTTGCCGCAGCAGGTGGGGGCTGTCAGCGTGTGGTGGTGGCGTCAGCAGTTCATTTTGCTCAGCGGCCTGGGGGCCTGGCTGCTGATGTCTCTGGTCATGGTGCTGGCTGTGCGGCCGGGTTGGCTGGAGCGGCCGATGGGCGGGCTCGACAAGATGTACCGCCTGCACAAATGGGCGGGCATTGGGGCCATCGTTCTGGCGTTGCTGCACTACGGGTTGGACCTCTCCAAAGGCTTGCTACTGATGTTCTTCGAGCGCCCGGGCAAGCCGGTGCGCGCGGAATGGTGGCTCAACGTGTTTCGCGATGTCGCCAAGGATTTCGGGGAGTGGTCGGTGTGGTTGCTGGCGGTGATGCTGGCGATCACGTTGTGGCAGCGTTTTCCGTACCACCTGTGGCGTGTGCTGCACAAGGTGCTGGCGCTGGTCTATCTGGCGCTGGCCTTGCATGCCGTCGTGCTGGCACCGCCGCAGTGGTGGCAACAGCCTGCGGGCTGGCTGGTGGGTGCCAGCGCTCTGGTCGGTGCCTGGTGTGCGCTGCTGTCTCTGGCGGGCCGTATCGGTCGTTCGCATCGCCATGGGGGTCGGGTGACCGCCATCGCATCGCAGGGGGCCGACGTGCTGGAAGTGGCTTGCCAGGTGCAAGGCCGCTGGCAACACCGTGCCGGGCAGTTCGCCTTCGTCAACTTTGGCGATGGCGAGGCTGCGCACCCCTTTACCCTGAGCAATGCGGATACAGGCCGGGGCGAAGTGCGCTTTGCCATCAAGGCGCTGGGGGACTACACGGCGGGCATGGCCAGCCGCCTGCAGGTGGGGCAGGCGGTGCGCATCGAGGGGCCTTATGGGCAGTTCGACTTTCGCCGTGACAGTGCTCCCGAGCAGGTTTGGGTGGCGGCCGGCATTGGCGCCACGCCCTTCATGGCCTGGCTGGAGTCCTTGCAGCGCGCTCCACAGGATGCTCCGCGTGTGCACCTGCACTATTGCGTGCGCAACGCCCAGGAAGCCGTGTTTGCGGACCGTTTTCGCAGCCTGTGCGAAACCCTGCCGAGTGTGGTGCTGGACATCCACCACAGTGATGAGGAAGGGTTGCCGCGGGCCGATGACTTGCTGGCACCTGCCAGTTCGGCCGCCAGCGTGTGGTTTTGTGGCCCACAGGGGTTTGCCGATGCAGTGCGTGCGGGTATGCACCGCCTGGGACGCTCACCGGCGCACTTTCACCAGGAACTGTTCCAGATGCGGTGAAGTGTCGTCAGGCAAAGTGATCAAACGAGGCGTAGCGGTGCACAACGGGCTGGCCTTGTGCATTGATCAGGCGGATACCGGGTTCGGCTTCGATGCCGCCAATGCGCGTGACCGGTGTGCCGCTGGCCCGGGCGGCGGCAGCCACCGCAGCGCGTGCCGCCGCGGGAGCGGTGAAAAGGAGCTCGTAATCGTCCCCGCCAGCCAGGGTGCATTGGTGCAAAAAATCAGGGTTAAAATGGCATGCAGCGCTTTCTGGTAAAGCGCTTGCTGCTATCAATTTAATAGTTACTGAGGTGTCTACACAAGCACCTACACCCGAAGCGTGCAGGATGTGGCCAAGGTCGCCCAGCAGGCCGTCACTCACATCCAGCGCAGCGCTGGCCACACCGCGCAGGGCCAGGCCCAGGGCGATGCGGGGTGTGGGTTGCTCCAGGCGCTGGCGGGTGGCCTGCAACAGGGTTGGAGGCAAGCTTGTGCGGCCCTGCAGGGCTTCCAACGCCAGCCGGGCATCGCCCAGTGTGCCACTCACAAAAAGGTCATCGCCGGGCCGTGCGCCACTGCGCAGCAGGGCCTGTCCGGGCGGAATCTCTCCCCATACCGTAATGCACAGGTTGAGCGGCCCTTGCGTGGTGTCGCCGCCGACCAGTGGGCAGGCGTGCGTGTCGGCCAGCGCCAGTAGCCCCTGCGAAAACTCGGCCAGCCAGGCTTCGTCGGCCTTTGGCAGGGCCAGGGCCAGGGTAAAGCCCACGGGCCGTGCGCCGCAGGCCGCCAGGTCCGAGAGGTTGACGGCCAGGGCTTTGTGGCCCAAACGTGCGGGGTCGGTTCCGGCGAAGAAATGCCGCCCTTCGACCAGCATATCGCTGGAGACGGCCCATTGCATACCGGGCGTGGGCAGCAGCAGTGCGCAGTCGTCCCCTATGCCCAGCTCCACCTGTGGCGGGTGTGTCTTGGTAGGCGCTCGCGTGAAGTAGCGGCGAATCAGGTCGAACTCACCCATGGCCGCCGACGTTTCAGGCGGGCGTGCCGCGAAAACGCCGTGCCGCCTGGCGGCTGACTTCGGCCAGCAGTTGTTCTTCGCGTTGGCGCTCGCGCAGCCAGCGTGCGTCGTTCTGGCCCGCCTGGGTCTCGTTGCGCAGCAGGTGCAGCGCGCCCGAGGCGCCGTGGGCGGTGGCGTGCCCTGCAATCTTGTCCATGGTGTGCAGGATGTGCTCGCGCAGCGGCATGTGGTCGCCTGTGGCCGGGTCGACATAGACCGCATCCATGCCGAAGCGGCACGCCTGGAAGCGGTTATAGGTGTAGACGAGGTAGTCGTCCTCTTGCGGCATAAAGGGCTGGTCGGCCAGAAACCACGCACCGAGGGACTGCACGAAGCCCGACAGCGCGGCGGCGCGCTCAATGGTCAGCGGAGTGTCGAACACGCGGATCTCGATGGTCCCGAACTCGGGCTTGGGCCGGATGTCCCAGTAAAAGTCCTTCATGCTCTTGACGACGCCGGTGCGCGTCATTTTGTTGAAGTACTGCTCAAACTCGGCCCAGGTCAGTACGCAGGGCGCGCGGCCCGACAGCGGAAAGGCGAACACCGAGTTGAGCCGTGCCGAGTCGAATGCTGTGTCCTGGCCCTGCACGTACGGGCTGGAGGCCGATAGGGCAATGAAATGCGGGATGTAGCGCGACATGCGGTGCAGCATGAGCAGGGCGGCGTCGGCGTCGGGGCAGCCAATGTGTACATGCTGGCCGAAAATGGTGAACTGTTTGGACAGGTAGCCGTAGAGCTGTGAAAGCTCCTGGAAGCGCGGCTTGTCGTAGATACGCCGCTCATGCCATTGCTGAAACGGGTGCGTGCCGCCGCCCACCACCGCAATGTTGAGCTTGTCGGCACTGCGTACCAGCGCATCACGGATCTGGCTGAGCTGGCCCAGGACCTCGCTCGATGAGTGGCAGATGCCGGTGGAGATCTCGATCATGCTGTTCGTCATCTCGGGCACCACGCTGCCGGGCAGGGGGGTGCGTTTCATGAGGCGCAGCATGTCTTCGGCGTAGGGAGCCAGATCGTAGTCGTGCGTGTTGACGAGCTGCAGCTCCAGCTCAACGCCCAGTGTCAGCGGTTCGGAATGGTTGAAGGCTTCAAGACTCACGGCTGTCTCCCTGGTTGCCGCGGGCCAGAGGCGCCCAGGGCTTGGAACTTTCTCCCGCACGGTAGATGGCCACCGTGGCAATGACCGCGCCCAACACTTCCATCAACAAGATAGCGGGCAGGGCCACGCGTGCAATCAGGTGGCCCGTGGAGGGCGATGCCAGCACGAACTGCGAGGCAATCAGCAGCGCAATGGCTGACATGGGCGTCATCGCACAGCCCACCCACAGCGCCTGCAGCCAGCTGGAACCGCTGCCGACATTGCCCACCGCCACGCCCAGTGCCTTGGCCACCAGGCGCACCACGATCAGGGCCAGCACCACACCGGCCACGGGGCCACTCCAGTCGGCCTGTGCGGCGACGGTGGAAACCAGCACGAACATCAGCATGGTCAGCAGCGACGATGCATTGCCCAGCTGGCGCGGCCAAGCCCAGGGGCGCGGGTTGAGTTGTTTGAGCAGCATGCCGCCCAGCAGCGCAGCCAGGGGCGCAGAGCCACCCATGTGGGCAGCCACGGCGGTGGCTGCAGCGATCAGGGCCAGCAGCAGCATGGAGGTACTCTCGCTCGTCGGGCTCATGAAGCGCAGCGCCATGCGCAGCACCAGCGCCAGCACCGCGGCCACGATGATGGAGACGCCCAGGACGACCATCACGGGGTAGACCGTGTCCATGAAGGTGATGGTCGAGCGGTTCATGAGCTCGGCACGGGCACTGCCCAGTGTCAGCGCATACAGTGTGGAGAGCGAGGCCAGCACGATGGCGCGCTCCGTCACCGGGCCGGCCGCGCGGGTGTCGGCCACCACGCGGGTCAGCACGGCGGGCGAAGCCGCCAGCGCCACCAGGGCCAGCGGGCCTGCGACCCGGGCAGGCGTATCCAGCCACAGCAAGACCCAGTACACCGCGAAATAAGTCAGCGCCGATTCGGCCACGCTTTGCACCAGCACCATGGGGTTGTGACGGAACCAGCGCAGTGGAATACGCCCGCCGCATTCAAACAGCACGATGGAGATGCCCAGTTCCAGCATAAACAGGCCAATGCCCTGCAGTGGCCAGACCGCACCGCTGAAACCGGCCAGTCCGGCCATCGCGCCCACCAGCGAGTAACCCACCACCTTGGGCAGGCCGATATGGCGTTGTAGCAGATAGCCGGTCATGGCGGCCACGGCCAGCAGCAGCGACCATTGCACCGTGGGCAGCCCTGCTGAAGGGCGCAGCCATTGCGCCCAGAAGCTCAGAATTTCGTTCATGTAGTGGATTCCTCTCGATCAGGCGGTCAGTCGGTTGCCTTGGTGGGGGGGGCTCGTCCCAAGCGGGGCCCTCTGGCCGACATTGCCGGACACCGGCGAATTTACCGTTCGATACTAAAAGCGCATGTAGGACTGTGACACAAGCGGCCGCCGTCACCCCCGGCGATCCCTGGATCAACGCAGGGGGAAGCCTCCTAGGAGCCTGTCGGACTTGGAAATCGTCGGCTGCAAATCGGCCGCAGCGGTCCATTTTTTACCGTCTTTTTGCCCCATA
>JAUYGP010000280.1 GCA_030690515.1 Giesbergeria sp. | reverse complement strand
CATAAAGATGCCGAGAATCGCCGCCATGCTGCGTTGCAAATCCTCGCGATAGCAACGGCTATCGCTGCGGTTTGCGCCTTGCCTGACGACGATTTCGATATCTTTTTTTCTTCAACCAACTTCCAACTCAGGACACTAGTTCTGCACGGCGTGGCCCTTGCCCCTGGAATAACGGTTTGCGCGTCCCGGAGGGCTATGACAACAAGTCCGCCTTGCAGTGTCAGGTCGTCAGTCCTGCGTATCCTGCCCCCGTAACGCTTGCGCGCAGGCATGTGCACTGGCCCAGGCCCACTGGAAGTTGTAGCCCCCCAGCCAGCCCGTGATGTCCACCACTTCACCAATGAAATACAGGCCGCTTTGCGCCTTGCATTCCATGGTTTGCTGCGACAGGGCGCGCGTGTCGATGCCGCCCAGTGTGACCTCGGCCTTTTTGTAGCCCTCGGTGCCGGTGGGCGTGAGCTGCCAGCGCGCCAGTTGCTCTGCCAGTCGCGCCAGGGCCTTGTCCGAGGCTTCGGCCACGGGGCGCTGCCAGTCGCTGCTTTGCGCGGCCCAGGCGTCGGCCAGGCGGCTGGGCACCCACTGGGCCAGTTCGTTGGCTAGCAGCTTGCGTGATCGCAGCTTGGCCTGCGCCAGCGCGGCGGGCAGGTCGACCCCGGGCGCAAGGTTGATGGACAGCGGCGTGCCCTCCTGCCAGTAGCTGGAGATTTGCAGCACCGCCGGGCCCGACAGCCCCCGGTGCGTGAACAACAGGTCTTCGTCGAAGGCCATGCGTGTTTTTCTTTTGCCGCCGGGCCGCCCCAAGGCAAAAGCGGCCCCCTCGGGGGGCAGCGACCCGCGAAGCGGTGGAGCGTGGGGGCCTTCCTGAATTCCCGTGCTGATCTGCACGGGCAGCGCCAGGCCGGAGAGCTGCGCGTAAGGCGCCCAGGCGTCGCCGTCGAAGGTGAGCGGCACCAGGCCGGGGCGGCGTTCGATGAGCGGAATGTCGAACTGCTGCGCGAGCCGGTAGCCCCAATCGGTGGCGCCGATTTTTGGAATGGACAGCCCGCCCGTGGCCACGACCACGCTGCGCGCCTGCACCGTGCCGCGATCGGTATCAATTTGATAGCTGCCAGCGCTTGTATCGTCTGCCCTAGAGGCCAAGAAGGTGATTCTTTTGACACTGCAGGGTTGCCAGTGCGTCACGCCCCCTGCGGCGCATTCGGCCAGCAGCATGGCGATGATGTCTTCGGCCGACCGGTCGGCAAACAACTGGCCTTTGTGCTTTTCGTGGAACGCGATGCCGTGCTTTTGCAGCAG
>JAUYGP010000273.1 GCA_030690515.1 Giesbergeria sp. | reverse complement strand
CATGGGTGCTGCGGCCAGCCGCACCAGTTCCACATTGGGCAGGTCGCGGGCCTGGGGGTGCAATTCGCCATACACGTCACGGCGCACCTGTGTGAATGTCGTGATGCGATAAGCATCCTGGGTGCCCAGAAAAGAGCGGGCGCGTTGGTTCAACGTTTCTTCGCCGATCGAGCGGATCAACATGTTGGCAGCCGTGTTGTCGCTTTCCATCAGCATGCGCTTGAGCAGAGCCTCAATGCTGTAAGTGGTGCCATTTTTTTGCCACACCAAATCGCCTGAGCCATCCACTTTGTCGGCGTCTTGAAGGGCAACATTTTGCGTAAGCTTGAGCTTGCCGGCCTCCGATTCCTGCAGAACGGCGATGGCGATCGGCAGCTTGACCGAGGAGGCCAGGTACCAAGGCCGGTCGGCCTGGTAGGCAAAGGTTTCGCCGTTGTCCAGACGTTTGACGTAAACGCCCAACTGGCCGGGCGCTGCCTTGTCGATGCTCTCAACGCGCTGGCGCAGCGTATCGCGCCAGTCGGCGCCATGCGCCGCAACACTAGCGATCGCCAGGTACAGCGGGAGGCACAGTGCGCGCAGCAGGGAAGCACGAGGGGTCATGGGACTTTCCATCGGTAAGCAAACCAGACTTGCAGAGGGCCGCGCCCACGGCTTTCAGGGCCCGGTCAGAGCGTTTGCTCTGCAGATCGCCACGCGTGCAGGCAACCACGATCACTTGCCTGTCACGCACCGGCTGCGGCACGCTGATCACGCCCGCATCACAGGTGCGCGCACGCTGCGTGCCCGTCTTGTGCGCAAAACGCGCGAACTTCGGCAGGCCGGCTTTGATGCGCTGGGGCCCTGTCTGCACACGCTCCATCACGCTGATCAGGTAGCGCGTGTGGGCCGCATTGAGCACATGGCCATCCACCAGCTGCTGCAGCAGGTTGGCGTAGGCATGGAGACTGCCAGAGTTGAGCCCGCTAGCGTAGTACGCCTCAAAAGCATCCCCCACACTGGCTTTCTGGAAAGTTGCGGGCGAGGTGCGGAACAAGGTTGCAAGGGCCTGGAGCCGGCCGGCGTCGCTGCGCTGCTGCTTCAGAACGAAAAAGTCCTGCCCGCTCAGGTGCGCCGCGTCCGGTGTGAGGTGCCCATATGCGTGCCGCCGAACATCGGCCAGTGTGGTGATGCGCTCCAGCCCCTGAGGCACCAGTTGCTCCACCAACGCATTCACCGCGCCGATACCCACCAGCCCGATGAGCATGTCGCTGGCGGTGTTGTCGCTGTAGATGATCATCTGCTCAAGCAGGTGCCGCACAGTCAGGGGCGTGCCCACGGACTTGGCGTTTGTCAGCCCTGCGCCGTCCACATAGTCCGACGCACGCACGCGCAATGGGGTCTCGAGGGTGAAATCGCCACGCTCCACCGCTCGGAGCACGGCCATCGCCACCGGCACTTTCACGGTGGAAGCCAGGTACCAGCGCTCGTCACCACGGTGCGACACCGAGAATCCCGTCTCCAGATCGTGCACATACACTCCCACTTCGGCAAAGGTGTGCCGCAAAGAAACGAGTGCCAACTCGGCCTGCAACAACTCGGCCCATGGGGGCGGCGGCGTCAGCACCTCCTGCGCACGCAACTCCAGCGTCGCAGCGCACAGCGTGGCGGCCATTGCGATCGTCGCAACGCACGATCGCACCTGACGCCTGCAACGCCCTGCAACCCCCATCAAAAAAACAGCAGAAAAGGTTCGGCTGCCCTGAAAACCCGGGCAATGCCCATGCCATTGAGCGATAACGCACCTCCTTGGCTGCACAGGCTACTACGCACCGCACAGCGGACTGGTAACACCCTGTGACCAAGAGGGATGAGCGCGCGTCTTTCTCTTTCTTCGGCCTGCGGTCGACATAGCTGCCTTCGGTGTCCGAGATCACCCAGGCCGTCGCTCTGGTGCAAAAATGGCATGAGCGGCATGAAACAGACCGGACAAGATCAAAAGCAACGCCAGTTGAAAGGGGCCCCGTGGACACCACCGCAACCAACAACAGCAAGCGCACCCGCATTGGCATCGGCGGCTGGACCTTCGAGCCGTGGCGCAACTGTTTCTATCCCGCAGGCCTTGCGCACAGCAAGGAGTTGCATTACGCCAGCCGCCAGCTCAGCGCCATCGAGGTCAACGGCACTTACTACAGCACCTTCAAACCGCCCACCTTCGCCAAGTGGCACGACGAGACGCCCGAAGACTTCATGTTTTCGCTCAAGGCCAGCCGCTTTGCCACGAACCGACGTGTGCTGGCGGATGCGGGCGATTCGATCAACCGCTTTGTGAAGAGTGGCATCTCAGAGCTCAAGGACAAGCTCGGCCCCATCGTGTGGCAGTTCATGCCGAGCAAGCCGTTCGAGCCTGAGGACTTCGAGACTTTCCTCGCGCTGCTGCCCCCGGCGGTGGATGGCCGCAAACTGCGCCACGCGCTCGACGTCCGGCACGAGAGCTTCGCCACACCTGTTTTCATCGAACTGGCGCGCCGCTACGGCTGCGTGGCCGTGCACACCGATTCACCCAAATTCCCCGTCATAGCCGATGCGGAAGCCGAATTTGCCTACCTGCGTCTGATGCGCAGCCAGGCCGATGTGCCCACCGGCTACACCCCCGAGGCCATCGCCGCGTGGGCCCAGGGCGTGCGCGCCTGGACCAGCGGCGAGCGGCCGCGCGACGTCTTCGTGTACTTCATCAACGGCGCCAAGGAGCGGGCACCTGCTGGCGCCATGGCCTTGCTGGCACAGCTCGGCATGAAGGTTTAGTCGCGGCCCTGGCGCAGCAGATACGGGGGCTTCGTCTACCGCCCAACCTGCAGCAGGCATCGCCATCGAACGCCTGCGTGGTCACGACGGAAATCACCTCGCTGCGCGAATGTCCCGCAAAGCAAAAAGCCCGGACCATTGCTGGACCAGGCCCTGCTTTTCCCTTGACGCCGCCTACTTCTTGCTCGGCGGCAAATCGGTACAAGACCCGTGCGCCACCTCCGCCGCCATGCCGATGCTCTCGCCCAGCGTGGGGTGCGGATGGATGGTCTTGCCGATGTCCACCGCGTCGGCCCCCATCTCGATCGCCAGCGCGACCTCGCCGATCATGTCGCCGGCGTGGGTGCCCACCATGCCGCCACCGAGGATCTTGCCGTGTCCGTGTGCTTCAGGACTATCGTCGAACAGCAGCTTGGTCACCCCCTCGTCCCGCCCGTTGGCAATCGCTCGGCCGGAAGCCGTCCAGGGGAACAGGCCCTTCTTGACCTTGATGCCCTGCGCCTTGGCCTGGTCTTCGGTCAGGCCCACCCAGGCGACTTCAGGGTCGGTGTAGGCCACGCTGGGGATCACGCGGGCGTTGAAGGCAGCGGCAGCCAGCTCCTTGTTGCCCTGGAGTTCTCCAGCAATCACTTCGGCAGCGACATGCGCCTCATGTACCGCCTTGTGCGCCAGCATGGGCTGGCCCACGATGTCGCCAAT
>JAUYGP010000265.1 GCA_030690515.1 Giesbergeria sp. | reverse complement strand
TCTCACCATCGACCGCACACTCAACAACATATGGCGCGTGCGCCGCCTGCGCCCGCTGGGCCAGCGGGTGCTGATCTACTGGGCCGCCATCACCCTGGGGCCGCTGTTGCTGGGAGCCAGCCTGGCGCTGACCTCCTATGCACTGTCGGCGTCGCGCGGCCTGGTCGATACGCTGCCCGGGGGGCTGCGCCTGTTGCTCGACTCGCTGGAGTTCTTTGTACTGGCGGTCGGCATGGCCGGTTTGTACCGCTATGTGCCCAACACCCAGGTGTACTGGCGGCACGCCTGGGCGGGCGGTATGTTTGTGGCGGTGTGTATGGAGCTGGCCAAAAAAGGTCTGGCCCTGTACTTGGCCAAGGTACCCACCTATTCAGCCGTGTATGGCACCTTTGCCACGTTGCCCATTTTGCTGGTGTGGATCTATGTGGCCTGGGTCATCGTCCTGCTGGGTGCGGTAGTGGCCGCCTACCTGCCCAGCCTGCTGGCCGGTGTGGCACGCCGCTCGGGCCACCAGAGCTGGAACTTTGAACTGGCAGTGGAAGTGGTGCAGCAATTGCACGCTGCACGCCAGACCAGTGCACATGGCCTGCGTACGGACGAACTGGCCCAGCGCCTGCGCGTGGACGCGCTGCAACTCGAACCCGCTCTGGACGCGCTGACCGGGCTGGACTGGGTGGGTCGCCTGGAAGAGGTGGACGCGGCATCCCCCCACCAGGCGGTACCGCGCTATGTGCTGCTGGCCGACCCGCAGACCACGCTGCTGGCACCCTTGCTGGTGCGTTTGCTGGTGGAGCGCTCGTCCAGCCTGCAGCCCTTGTGGGCACGGGCCCGAATGGAAGAGCTGGTGCTGGCCGACGCATTGTTGCCATAAATGGCCTCTAGCGCTTATTGGAATTGCGGTAGCTGCTATTAATTTTGTAGTGATTGCATCGATGCCCAACCTGCCGTCGACATAAAGTGGTCGTGCGTTTTCGGTGCCATGAACCTAGAAACGGCAGTTGACCGCTGTGTATCTCTTGCTAAGCCGCATGAAAGCTATCGTTGATGGCTCCAATGACG
>JAUYGP010000259.1 GCA_030690515.1 Giesbergeria sp. | reverse complement strand
GTTGTACAGACACATCAATATTGTTGAGCACCGGAATCTGTGGCACTGCCAGCGCCGTGGCTGCCAGGGCTACGCGCAGCTTTTCAGCGGCTGGCTTCATCAGGCTGGAATGGAAAGGCGCTGACACGGGTAACGGCAACGCACGCTTGGCACCTGCAGCCTTGAGAACTTCACAGGCTTTCTCGACGGCGGCCTTGCTGCCAGCAATCACGGTCTGGGCCGGATCGTTGAAATTGACGGCCTCGACCACCTCAACGCCGCCCGGCCCCATGGCGCTCGTCACATCCGCGCATCCAGCGATCACTTTTGCAGCATCCAGACCCAGAATGGCCGCCATGGCACCCGTACCCACAGGCACGGCCTCCTGCATGGCCGCAGCACGCAGGCGCACCAGAGGCGCCGCCTGGGCCAGCGTCAGCACACCCGACGCCACCAGCGCCGAGTATTCGCCCAGCGAATGCCCCGCCACGGCCGCCGGCAGGGCGCCGCCTTCGGCACGCCACACGCGCCAGGCGGCCACACCGGCCACCAGCATCACTGGCTGGGTGTTGGTGGTGAGCGCCAGCTGCTCCTTGGGGCCTTCGCGGATCAGGCGACCCACATCCTCGCCCAGGGCGTCGGACGCCTCCTGCAGCGTTTGCACGACGGCCGGGTGGTCCGCCCACCCATCGAGCATGCCTACGGACTGCGAACCCTGGCCCGGAAAAACAAATGCAAAGGTTTTCATGCGTATTCAGAATTAGTAGTGAAATATAGCTGCAGCGCTTACCAGTAAAGCGCCGCAAGCTACATTTTCAGGAGCACCGCACCCCAGGTGAACCCGCCGCCCACGCCTTCAAGTAGCACGGTTTCGCCCTGCTTTACCTGGCCTGAGCGCACCGCATGGTCCAGTGCCAGCGGGATCGATGCCGCCGAGGTATTGCCATGCTGATCCACTGTGACCACCATCTTGTCCATGGACAACTTGAGCTTGCGCGCCGTGCCCTGCATGATGCGGATATTGGCCTGGTGAGGAATCAACCAGTCAATGTCGGCTTCGGTCAGACCCGCCTTGTCCAGCGCGGCGCGGGCAGCGCTCTCCAGCACCCCCACAGCCAGCTTAAAAACCGCTGGTCCATCCATGGTGAGCAGCGGCAAGCCGCTCACTTGCCCCCCCGCGACATGGCCGGGCACGCACAGGATGCCGACATGGCGGCCATCGGCGTGCAGGTCAGACGAAAGTATGCCCGGGGTATCGGAAGCCTCCAGCACCACGGCGCCAGCACCGTCACCAAACAGCACGCAAGTGGTGCGGTCATTGAAATCCAGCAGACGGCTGAAAATCTCGGAACCCACCACCAGCGCACGCTGGGCCGTGCCTGCACGAATCATGGCATCGGCCACCGTCAGTGCATATACAAAGCCGCTGCATACAGCCTGGATATCGAAAGCAGGGCAACCTGCGGCGCCCAACTTGTTCTGCAGAATGCAGGCGGTGGAGGGAAACACCATGTCTGGTGTGGACGTGGCGACGATGATCAGATCAATGTCACTGGCCTCCAGTCCGGCCGCCTTCAGGGCGTGGCGTGAGGCATCCAGGGCCATGTCGCTGCAGGCCACATCGGGTGCGGCGAAATGGCGCGCCCGGATTCCCGTACGCGACACAATCCATTCATCCGAGGTTTCAATACCCTGTGCAGCAAGATCGGCCACCAAATCAGCATTGGTCACCCGGCGTGGAGGCAGGTGACTGCCAGTGCCGGTAATACGGGAGTAGCGTTTCATCAATGTGGCGCTGGCGGCGTGGTGCCTCCCACAGGAGCATCGTCAGGCAGCAGAAACGGGGCTGCACTGGCAATGCGAAGGCGCACGCGGTCCAGAAGGTTGTTGCGGGCTGCATCATACGCCCGGATCAAAGCCTGCTCAAAAGCCATCTCATCGGCCGAGCCGTGGCTCTTGAACACCAGGCCACGCAGACCGAGCAGCGCCGCACCGTTGTACCGGCGGTAATCTACGCGCTTTTTGAATGCAGATAACACCGGATACGCGATGATAGCCGCTATTTTCGTAAAAATATTGCGCGAGAACTCTTGCTTAAGGAAGGCGCCCACCATGGTAGCCAAGCCCTCGCTGGTCTTGAGCGCGACGTTGCCTACAAAGCCATCGCACACAACGATGTCGGTCGTTCCCTTGTAGATATCGTTGCCTTCGACATTTCCCACAAAGTTCAAATTACCGGAATTGGCAGCAGAACGCAGAAGTTCACCCGCCTTTTTGATGACTTCACTGCCTTTAATGGCTTCTGCCCCAATATTGAGCAAACCGACCGTCGGCTGCTCCTTGCCCTTGAGCACCGAGTCCAGCGCGGAGCCCATCACGGCAAACTCCAACAGATGGCGCTCGTTGCAATCCACGTTGGCGCCCAAGTCCAGCACGGTGGTCGCGCCCCCAAGCATGTTGGGCAGCGGGTAAGCAATGGCCGGACGATCAATGCCGTCAAGCGTCTTGAGTACATAGCGGGCAATTGCCATCAGGGCACCGGTATTGCCAGCCGACACGGCTGCGGCAGCCGCTCCATCCTTGACCTGCTGGATGGCCACGCGCATGGACGAATCTTTTTTGCGCCGCAGGGCCACTTCAAGGGGATCGTCCATCGCCACCACCTCACTGGCCGGAACCAGGGTAGCGCGCTCATGGGAAAACCCCTGCAGAGCCTCGGGCAGGCCTACCATCAGCAGCCGCGCGTCAGGATGGCTATCCAGAAAATGGCGGCATGCCGCCAGCGTGACATGGGGGCCATGGTCGCCGCCCATGCAGTCAACAGCCAGTGTGATCATGGAATCGAATTCTGGCCGCCAGCGCGACCTGTGGATACAAAGTGAGCACCCAAAGCAAAGGCCCGTGCTACGGGACGGTAGCTACGGGCCCTGGGGGATGCGCCGCTGGGGCGAATCAGGCTTCGGACTTGTTCTTCAGCACCTGACGGCCACGGTAGAAACCGTTAGGGCTGATGTGGTGACGCAGATGGATTTCGCCGGTGGTGGGCTCGACAGCGATGCCGGGCACATTCAGGGCGTTGTGCGAGCGGTGCATGCCGCGCTTGGAGGGGGATTTCTTGTTTTGCTGAACGGCCATGGTCGGCTCCTGGTCTTGAATAAGGGTTGGTAAAAACGCGATCAGCCCATTAAAAGACACGAGGGGATTCGCGCGAAGCCCTCGATTATAGTCCTATTTGTCTGACTTACCCACGCGCAGGCTTGCCAGCGCCGCAAAAGGGTTGGGGCGCTCGGCTTCGGCGGCCTCAAAATCGTCGTCGCTCGACTGCATGGGCACGTCGGTGGGGCATTCGTCATGGCGCGGCACCACGGGCAGCGTCATAAGCAGTTCATCCTCGATCAGCTCATGCAGGTCGAATTCACGGCTGATAGCCAGCAGATCTTCCTCCACCTCGTCATCCAGCGCTTCGGCGGTGGCCTCATCGGCCACAAAGCGAAACCACTGGTCCACCTGCAGCGGCACATCCACCGGTCCCATACAACGCTGGCACTGCATGGGAAACGTAGCCTGCACCTGCAGGTGCATCCACATCTGCCCGCCATCTGCACCGGGCTCAGGGCGCAACTCGCCCACAGCTTCCCAGTCCACGCGCAAGTCGGGGTGCAGGCCCCTGGCCTCTTGCGCCAGGCGTTCGTATTTCAGCAAGGAATCATGCCCGGACAGGCGAGCGCCCGCCTGCACGAATGCCTTGACGTCCAGCCGGTCGGGAGAGAATTCCTTGGTCATGGGTGCAGTGTAAGAGAATCGGCCCATGCATCAATCCCCCCCTGCCCCCAGAGCCCTGGTTTTGGGCTCAACTTCTCC
>JAUYGP010000248.1 GCA_030690515.1 Giesbergeria sp. | reverse complement strand
TCGGCTCTACAAGCCTGGCACCGGGACTTTCACCCGGCTGGATTCGTGCCATGCACGGCGCACACGTTTAGGCCTCATTTGCCCACCCCAAACAAAGCCTTCTTCGAGTGGCTGCACTGGACTGTGTTGCGCCGAATTCTTCCTTGCCCTGGTCCCAGAGCGCACATGCACCCGCCACTTACTTTGACGATTGCGTCGGTTTGAGTGGTGTGCATCTTCAATTTATTCTGCGTCGCGATTGCTTGTACCTGGGACATTTCGGCGCCTTCGGCAAACTGCGCACAAAGTTGGACCACTCGTTCGGGAGGTCCCGGGCGGAGGCTTGGAAAGAAGTCTTCCAAAACAGCAAACGACAAACCAGCAACCAAGAGCGCCAAGACACAGTGCAGCCACCACTTTCGCACGAAGTTCACTTGAGGTCTAACGTTGGCCGTGAATGGGCCGCAACGGCGCACTCAGCATTGAAGAATGGCGACCACGTTGGTCGCCGTTGTGGGTCCATTCGACGAACCCGTTAGACCGCTTGGGTTCAATTACCACTGTTCTTCCTTCTGTCCAGGATGACATGGTGCAACTGAGCAACCGTTAGAGGTTTGACTTTTTCTATTGAAAAGCCGAAGAGGTTCGCAATCATCAAAAACAGACTGAAACCTTCGCTGTGAAATAGATACTCGTCTTTTTCAAGGCCAAATGCTTCGCGTAAGGTGCCGTCAGAACCCGTGAACGACACACTAAACCGCTTTTGCAGTGCCTCAAGTAACTCATCTCCGTCGTCGCCCGTAATTCCAAGATCACGCTCCAGCAGCGTGGCGTCAGATATTGGCTTTGCCTCCTTGATGCCCTGACTCTCCCGAATGCAGGCAATCACCTCAGCGAGAGTAACGGTGCTCGTCATTGGGCTGCGGTCGAACGAATAGCGTTTATCTGCCGCGCTGCGATGCTGAAACGATCCATGGCGCCTCCCGCGGCAGATAAACCTTGTTGGACTGAACCGCCGGCGCTGCCGGTGGCAATAGGGGATTGAAAGCTTCGCACCCCCCGTGTGATGCAATTATGAACGGCTGAACCGCCGCGCCAGGCGTGCATCGATGCCGCCGAATCGTAAATGGGGCGCAAATCTGTTGCTGCCGCGTGACGCCTTGCACACCGTGCATTCCTTGGCGGGCAGGTGGCACAGCCACACCGATATTCGCACGGTGCAGGAGTTGCTGGGTCACTCGGATGTCAGCACCACCATGATTTACACCCACGTGCTCAAGGTGGCGGCAGGCGGCACAGCCAGCCCGCTGGATGCACTCAGTAGATTGGTGCAATGAATGACCGCTTCCGCTGCACAACCGACATTGGGTTAGCCCGAGCATCACTTCGGGTCGAAACCAGCACCCACAACCGATTTTTTTCCGCATCAGCCCCTTCACTCGGGGCGCTGCACATCCATCAGATGCGGCAAAGCTATCGGCAATTCGCTATTGAATAAATAGCTTTTGGCGCTTACTGGATATGCCTTAGAGGCCATTTTTACTCGGAAATGGTGATGGTACGGCACAGGCACCTATCTAGCCCACCCCCATCCACCCGCCCTCAATACACCAGCCGCTCCGGCTGAATTTCCTGCAGGATGGTGGTGGCGATTTCCTCGATCGACTTGGTGGTGGTCGAGAGCCAGCGGATGCCCGAGCGGCGCATCATGGATTCCGCCTCTTGCACCTCCATGCGGCAGTTTTCCAGGCTGGCGTAGCGCGAGCCGAGGCGGCGTTCGCTGCGGATTTCGGACAGGCGTTCGGGGCTGATGGTCAGGCCGAAGATTTTTTTGCGGTGCGGCACCAGCGCGGGTGGGAGCTGGCGGCGGTCGAAGTCTTCGGGGATCAGTGGGTAGTTGGCGGCTTTCAGGCCATGCTGCATGGCCAGGTACAGGCTGGTGGGGGTTTTGCCGCTGCGGCTGACGCCGACCAGGATCACGTCGGCATCTTCCAGGTTCTTGTGGCTCTGGCCGTCGTCGTGCGTCAGGCTGTAGTTGATGGCTTCGATGCGGTCGTGGTATTCCTTGCTTTTGCTGATGTCCGAGAAGCGCCCCACGCGGTGGTGCGACTTGACGCCTAGCTCTACCTCCAGCGGGTGCACAAAGGTGCCAAACATGTCCAGCAGCTTGCCCTTGCAGCCTTCCTGGATCACTTTGAGCACCTCCATGTTCACCAGGGTGGTGAAGACAATGCTCTTGCGCCCCTCTATTTCGGCCGTGTGATTGATCTGGCGCACCGCCTGGTGCGCTTTGTCCACGGTGTCGATGAAGGGCAGGCGCACGCGGCGCGGCACCATCTCGAATTGGGCCAGGATGGCGTTGCCAAAGGTTTCGGCGGTGATGCCGGTGCCGTCGGAGACAAAAAACACGGTGCGAGTGTGCATGCGGGGCCTTAGGGGATACGTCAGCCCGTTGCCAGAAGCGCGGGCCTACAATTGTCGCCATTATCCGAATTTTCACCATGCGCGCCGCCGGTCTACAACCACAACGACAAAGCCGAGCCCCGCGCCTGGATGCTCGCCCATTGCTCCTCCAGGGCGTGGGCGCAGACCCGGTTTCAACTTCTGGAGCTTTCCCATGTCTGCATTGTTCAACGCGACCGCCTTGGTCGTACCGTTTGAAAACCTGAGAATGACCGACGTCGAGTCGGTGGGCGGCAAAAATGCCTCCCTCGGCGAGATGATTTCGCAGCTGCCGCAAGGCGTGCGTGTGCCCACGGGCTTTGCCACCACGGCCCATGCGTTTCGCCAGTTTCTGGCCCATGACGGCCTGGCCGCGCGCATCAGCCAGAAGCTCGCCAGCCTCGATACCGAGGATGTGCGCGCACTGGCCCGGGTGGGCGCCGAGATCCGTACCATGGTCGAGGCCCAGCCTTTTCCGGCCGATCTTGAAAAGGCCATTCGGGACGAATTTGCCCGCTTCGCTGCCGACAACCCCCACGCCAGTTTCGCCGTGCGTTCGTCCGCCACGGCCGAAGATCTGCCCGACGCCTCGTTTGCGGGCCAGCAAGAAACCTTTTTGAATGTGCATGGCATCGAAGAGGTGCTGCACAAGATGAAAGAGGTGTTTGCCAGCCTCTACAAC
>JAUYGP010000246.1 GCA_030690515.1 Giesbergeria sp. | reverse complement strand
AACTTGCCCGGCCGGCCGTTGTTCCGCGATCGCCTCGCGCAACTCATCGCGCTGCACCAGAACGAGGCGGCGAGCGCTGATGGTGTGCCGGCACGCGATGGTGCCGCAATGTTCGCGGTGCTGCTGCTGGATCTCAACGGGTTCAAGGCTGTCAATGACAACTACGGGCACCATGTGGGCGACCAGCTATTGCAACAGGTGGCGCGGCGGCTCGAATCCTGCGTGCGGGCGGTGGATCTGGTTGCACGCATGAGTGGCGACGAGTTCAATGTGCTGTTGGAGTCCATTGATCCGGCCGAAGCCCGCGAACGCGTCCAACAGATTGCCGCTGCCCTCGCCGCGCCTTACGTGATTGGCACGCATACCGTGGTCAGTGGCGCGAGTATCGGATTGGCCAGCAGCGCGTCCCGGCTGGCGACGGTCGACGACTACCTGCGCGCCGCAGACTCCGCCATGTACCGGGCCAAAAGCCAGTCACTGGGCGTGTGCGTGTTTCAATAAAAGGTGTCAGGGACAATGACCTGCGAGGCTGTCGCATGGCTCGCCTCCCTCTTTCCCTTGTGGTACGGGAAGTAAATGAAGCCGGCCCCATGGGGGTCGACGAGTCAAAAATCAAACCGCATCCGCCCATTCGACAGCGTGACCCGGTCGCGTGTCGTGTGGCAGTGCCATTGCTCGTACCGGCCCTCCGGGGTCAGCAGGGTCAGGCTCCGGGGGTCGAACACGGCGGCGCACGCATGCCCCGGGGCGCGGACCGAGGCGTAGCGGATCCACGCCACGTCGCCCGCCTCGCGCACCAGCGCGCCGAGCTTCTGGGTTTCGGTGTAGTCGCTGGGGTGCTTCCAGTGCGCTGCGGCCTGGGACCAGGGGGGTGACTGCAGGTCGATGGCGCGGCCTTGCACGGCGGCTTCGTACAGGGAGTGGTCGGTGGACAGGTGTTGCGTGATGAGGCCTGCGCTGTCGAGCAAAAAGCGCTGACGCCAGTAGGCGATTTCGGCGCAGGCGCAGTAGGAGTCGTCCGCGCCGTACCAAATACCGGGCATGTGCGTGCTGCGAAAGCGCGAGCCCGTGGGCGGCAGGTAGCGGAAAGGCGCGGCCAGCAGGTAGTGGATGCCTTGGGCCTCTGGGGGCAGGGGTGGTTTGCTGGCGTCCAGCATGTGTTCCAGCACATCCTGCTCGGCGGCGGAGTCCACCAGGCGCATGGTGGCGGCGATGTGCTGTGTTTCGACCATGCGAAACGCATGCATGGCCAGGGGCTGCGTGTGCTCGTGCACCCAGCCGGGGTGCCACACCGTGGGGGCCGTCACGCGGCGGCCCGCATGCCGTCCAGGTAGGCCAGGGCGTTGACCAGGCCGGTGGGGTTTTCGATGAGTGCAGCGGGTGTGCCGTTGAGCGCCTTGTTGTGGCTGCGCAGCCAGTCGTGGCGTTTTTGTGCGTCGGAGCCGACCAGCGGGTCCAGCGAGCGGAACAGGCGCACCACCAGCAGGGCCAGTTGGCCTTCCTTCGATTCCGGGGCAATGCCGCGCGCACCGCCAGCAATGCGGCTGATGGTGGGTTCGCTCAGGCCAATGACGCGCGCCAGGGCGGCATTGGAAAGACGCATCTCATGAGCGGCACGGATGGTTGCCTTGCCCAACACGATCGCTTTGTCCGGGGCCAGGGTCATATGGGGTTGCATGGCGGACTCCTATGTTTCACAGGAAAGAATATAGCATCAATGCCAAATAATTTCATGGTACTTTGCGATAGGTCGGGTTGATGGGGGTGCGCAGCGCCGCAGTGGCTTTGCGCTCCGTCAGGGTGTTGAATAGGCCGTGGCGTCCCTGCCGTGGCAATGGCTAATGTCTCCGCGCAGAGCATTAAGTTTGGCCTCCAGAGCTTTACCATAAAACGCTTATAGCTATCGTAATAATAGCAATTGAAGCCCGGCCATTGCATTGACATGGGCCGAAAAAAACCGGCTCCTCAGAGCCGGTTTTTCACAGGGGGTTACGGGGCTCAGTAACGGCAGCCGCCGTAGTCACCCGCGCCGGTGTGCGACTGGACGTCCAATGG
>JAUYGP010000240.1 GCA_030690515.1 Giesbergeria sp. | reverse complement strand
GCCAGGCGTAGTCTTTGAGATTGGGGCATTCAACACCTGACCCCTTGAGCGCCGTCAGCGTCTCGCGGCAATCGAAGCGCGTGGGGTAGTTCACAAAGGTGAGCATGTCCTCGGGCAGGCCCAGGTCTTTGAGCACGGCGTTGCGCACGCGGCGCACCGGGGCGATGGCCATGAGGCTCTTCTTGATGCCCTTGGGGATGAAGCCCAGCAGCGCCGCATTGACGAACAGATTCATGCGCGGCGCATGTGCCGCGCGGCTGAAGATGTCGAGCACATCACCCACGCGGTAGCCCACCGGGTCCACCAGGTGGAAACACTTTTTGCCAATGGCCTTCTGGTGGCTGATGACGTTGATGGCGTTGACCACAAAGTCCACCGGAACGATGTTGATACGCCCCCCCTCTAGGCCCACGGCGGGCATCCAGGGCGGCAGCAGCTGTCGCATGCGCTGGATCATCTTGAAAAAGTAGTACGGCCCGTCAATCTTGTCCATCTCACCGGTCGTGCTGTCGCCCACCACCATGGCGGGGCGGTAAACCGTCCAGGGCATCTTGCAGTCCTGGCGCACAATTTTTTCGCTCTCGTGCTTAGTGAGGAAATACGGGTGATCCAGCCCTTCTGCCTCCTCGAACATGTCTTCGCGGAACACGCCCTCATACAGACCGGCAGCGGCGATAGAGGACACATGGTGGAAGTGCCCGGCATCGATGGCCTTGGCGAATTCCACCGTGTTGCGCGTGCCCTCAATATTCACGGCCGCCTGGCTCTCGGCATCGGCTGACAGGTCATACACGGCGGCCAAGTGGTGGAAGTGGTCGATCTGGCCCTTGAGCTTTTTCACATCCTCTGCCGACACGCCCAGCTTGCGCGACGTCAGATCGCCAAACACCGGCACGGCGCGGGCTGCGCTCACACCCCAGTAGCTGCGTAGTTCAGCCACTTTGCCTGCACTTTCCTTGCGCAGGAGGAAATGCACCACGCTGCCCTTGCGCTCCAGGAGCTTTTTAACCAGTCGCTTGCCAATGAATCCTGTGGCACCTGTCACGAAATACTGCATGTTGAAAACTCCTGTTGATGGCTTCGATCATTCTTGCCCAAGCACACGCCTTCAGGCTTTAGCAAAAACCCGCGCCGATGCTACCGGCACTGCGCCCTGCTAGACAGCACGCTCTACGTTTTTAGGAGTGCGCGCCTACACGGCAGGCGGCGCAACGCTTAAAGTTCTTCCCATGCCCAAAGCGAACGGCTCAGGCAACCACCTCAATCTTTTCTACCGGAGGCCACATGGTCAAGAAACTGCAAAAACTCAGCAACGACAAGAAAAAAACGGGCGCCCAGTTGTCCAGCACCGTCAAAGACTCGGCCCAGCAAATCTGGCTGGCCGGTTTGGGAGCCTTCTCCAAGGCCCAAGAAGAAGGCGGCAAAGTGTTTGAGGCCCTGGTGAAGGAAGGCCTGTCTATTCAGCGCAAGACCCAGGCCGTGGCCGAGGAAAAAATCTCGGAAGCCACCAGCCGCGTCTCCAGCATGGCAAACGACATCGGCTCGCGCGCTGCAGGCCAGTGGGACAAGCTGGAAAATATTTTTGAAGACCGCGTAGCCACCGCCCTGACCAAGCTGGGTGTGCCTTCGTCACGCGATCTGGACGTACTCAACGCCCGCATCGATGCGCTGGCCAAGAGCCTGGGCAAGGCACCTCCGGCCGTGAAGGCCGCGCCTGCCAAAGTAGCCGCCAAGCCCGTGGCCAAGAAGCCTGCTGCAAAGCCCGCGGCCAAGAAGGTTGCAGCAAAGCCCGCAGCAAAGCCCGTAGCCAAGAAGGCTGTGGCAGCCAAGCCCGCCGCAAAACCGGCGGCCAAGAAGCCCGCAGCCAAGGCACGCACCCCCTTCCCCAAGGTCGCTCCCCGCAACACGGACGGCGCACCGGCCGCTGACAGCGCCGCCAGCGCTGCCTGATTCCCGCAGGGCATAAGGAAGGGGCTTGCGCCCCCTCCCCCAACGGCTGTCACACCCATGGTGTGGCAGCCGTTGTCCATTCAGAGTCCCTAGATTGCCGCAGTGCAGCATTTTTGCCCCCTTAAAACGTCGGTTAGAGTAGCTATAAACACACATTCCGATCGATGCATGAGGGCCAGTACACATGGTGAAAAAAGCGCCGCGCCGCACCGCTGAACGCATACTGGAAGTCACGCTCGAACTGTTCAACCGGTTTGGCGAGCCCAACGTCTCGACCACCCTGATTTCCGCTGAACTGCGCATCAGCCCGGGCAATCTTTATTACCACTATCCGGCCAAGGACGAGCTCATCAATGCGCTGTTCGACCGCTACGAACGCGCACTCACCGAACTGCTCGGTGCCAGCAACAGCGTGCGCAACGTTGAGGATGCGTGGTTCTTCATGCACACGCTTTTTGAGCTGATCTGGCAATACCGCTTTCTTTACCGCGACCTCAACGATCTTCTGTCCAAGAACCGCCGTCTGGAAATGCATTTCCAATCGGTGCTGCAGAACAAGACCCACGCCGTGCGCACCCTGCTCGACGGCATGCAACGTGCAGGCTCCCTGCAAATCGATTCGCGTGAAATCGAGCCCACCGCCACCAGCATGGTCGTGGTGCTGACCTACTGGCTGAGCTTTGAATACGTACGCGACCCCCGCCGTGCGCTGGAACCCGAAAGCGCCCAGGCTGCGTTGTTGCGCGGCGCACACCATGTGCTGAACCTGCTCATGCCCTACCTCGAACCCGGCCAGCGCGCACACCTGCTGCAGCTGGCCACGGCCTACCGGCCCGATGCTTGACCCCCCTCAGGGCACACCTCATCCCAACGGAGACACACATGGCGAAATGGACCCCCTTCCCCCACGCTGGCGACCACACCTATGACGCCGCCAGTCTGAAAAAACAATGGGCCCGCCTGCACGCCGGCGATACCGAACCCCTGCCGAAAGACGCTGCCGTGCTGCAGGCCTGGGTGCATTTCCACAACGGCGACTTCCAGAAGGCGTCCGAGGCGGGCCTGGAGGCCGGCGGCGGCGGCATCACCGCCGCCAACAAGGCCACGGCGATTTACGCCACCTACCTGGAAAAGAAGGAAAAAACCCGCCTGGACCTGTTCCTGCAGGTGGCCGAACAAGCCGAGGCGCAGGCCGCCGAAGACCCGAAGAACGCCAATGCCTGGTATTGGCACGCCTACGCACTGGGCCGCTACAGCCAGGGCATCAGCGTGGCCAAGGCCCTCGCCCAGGGGCTGGGCGGCAAGATCAAGGAATCGCTCGAAAAAGCCATCGCCCTCTCGCCCAAGCATGCGGATGCCCGCATCGCGCTGGGCGCCTTCCATGCCGAGGTGATCGACAAGGTCGGCTCGCTCATTGGCGGCATGACCTATGGCGCCAAGAAGGACACCGGGCTCAAGCTGTTCCAGGAAGCCCTCAAGCTCAACCCGGGTTCGGCCATCGCCATGATCGAATACGCCAATGCACTGGTCATGCTCGAAGGCGACAAGAAAATGAAGGAAGCCACGGCACTGTACGAACAGGCCGCCGCCAGCACACCGCTGGATGCCATGGAGCACCTGGACGTGGACATGGCACAGGCAGAGTTGGAAGAGTAACCCCTGTGGCGCTTCGCCCCATCCCCCTTGCTCTCACATCGCTGCGCGATGCCGGGAAGGGGGACGCCGCCTACGCGGCATGACCGCCCTTGCGCGGTGGCCGCTGCCCTGAACCGCGCCAGTTTCACGGGCTGCGGGCCACGTGCTGCGCCGTGAGCGACCGATCCGACTATGCGCCGAAGCGCTGCGACGCGATGGTCAGCAGGCCGTCGAAAATCAGGTTATCCACCAGTTCAAACGGCCGCGTCATGCTGGGCGCCATTTTCCAGCCGGCGCCGCCGGTCATCATGCAGGCCGGTTCTGCGCCGCAGTGCGCAATGATGTGCTGCACCATGCGCTCGACAGCGCCCGCAATGGCATAGGTGCCGCCACTGGTCAGCGCATCGCTGGTGTTGGTAGGAAACAGCCGCACCTCGCCCGTGGGCACATGCAACCCGGCGGTGCCCGATTCAAGCGCGCGCAGCATGATGCCGTGGCCCGGCAGGATCAGGCCGCCCAGAAACCGCCCCTCCGCGTCAATCGCCTCCACCGTCACGGCCGTACCCACCATGACCACCACCAAGGGCCGCGCTGGACCCTGGGCCAACATGCGCTGGCGCGCACCGATCATGGCCACCCAGCGGTCGCAGCCCAGGCGCGTGGGATGGTCGTAGCCATTGGTCAGACCCGCTTCCCGGGCCGAAGACACCACCCACTGCGGCGGCGCATCCCACAGCTCCATCTGCTCCTCGACACGGCGCTTGACGGCATCGCCGGCCACCACGCAGCCCAACATGCGCGCCGGTGCGGGCAGGCGGGCCCAGGCGGTGTCCGACAGGCGGTCAATGTGGTCCAGAAACTCAGCCCCCTGTGCCAGCAAGGCGGCAGCGGGATGGGGCGTTTCGTACAGCGCCCACTTTAGGCGGGTGTTGCCCACGTCGATGGCCATGAAAGTCATGCTGGGCATTATCCAGAGTTTTTCCAGGCCATTCGTCGCTCATGCGCCATCGTCTGACGGCGGAAAACCCTGCAAGCCATTAC
The DNA here is from genome assembly GCA_030690515.1 of Giesbergeria sp. GTDB lineage: Bacteria > Pseudomonadota > Gammaproteobacteria > Burkholderiales > Burkholderiaceae_C > Simplicispira. Next base: position 4,835 of record JAUYGP010000240.1, on the reverse strand, counting down.
AGTGGGATCGTTCTACACACCACATTCAGGAGGTTTGACATGGGTCTTTTCAGCTTTATCAAGGAAGCCGGCGAAAAACTGTTTGGCGGCAAGGAAGTCGAGGCTGCGGTGGTCAGCGCCGCCAGCGACCCGGCGGCAAAGCCCTCACTCGATGAACTCAATGCCAAAGCATCCCGCGCCATTGAAACCTATATCGGGACCCAAAACCTGGGCGTGGAAGCCGTGCAGGTGGCCTTTGACGGCACCACCGGCACCGTGACGGTGCAAGGCCAGGCCCCCACCCAGGAGGCGCTGGAAAAGGTCACCTTGTGCTGCGGCAATGTGGCCAGCGTGAAGGAGGTACACAACCTCATGGCCGTCACCGCGCCCGCGCCCGAGGCACAATTCCACGATGTTGTGCGCGGCGACACGCTCTCGGCCATTGCGAAAAAATACTATGGCGACGCCAACAAGTACCCGCGCATCTTCGAGGCCAACCGCCCCATGCTGGCGCACCCGGACAAGATTTATCCGGGCCAGAAGCTGCGCATCCCGGCGCTGTAGAGCCCGCCTTCTGGCGCGATCATCCCTGCCGCCAAGGCAGGCCATGAAAGCGCCACCCGCCCCGCAGGCCGCGCTGCGCCTGCTGGTCGGGGTCTCCCTCAAAGCCTTCCAGCACGTTCCACGCTTCAAGTCCCAGGGCTGTGGCACGCTGCGCCGCCGCCACGGAACGCACGCCGCTGCGGCACAACAGCACGGCCGTGCGGCCCGGTGGCACGGCGGCGCGGATCTGCACATCAAAATCCGGGTTCATCGCCATTCCGGGCCACTGCTTCCACGCCACGGCCACAGCGCCGGGTACCTCACCCACCCAGGCGCGCTCGGCATCGCTGCGCACATCGACCAGCACGGCATTACCCGCCTGCACCCACTGCCAAGCCAGCACGGGCGGCACATCACCGGCATAGCCCCGCTCGGTGCGCGGCAACGCTTGGCCGGTGGCCCCAGCATCATGGCGCAGGCCCGAATAGCGGTTGGCGGGCACGGCCTCGCCGATGCGCTCGGGCGCCGGCAGATGCAGGCCATCCATCAGCGCAACAAACTCGGCTTCACTGTGCCCGGCCACGCGGGCATTGCCGGCCTTCTCGGCACCCACCGTGGAATGGCTGCACCCGTGGTAATCGTGCCCCGGCCACACGGTGGTCTCTGGCGGCAGGGCAAACAGCACTGCGGTGATGCTGCGGTAAAGCTGTCGGGCACTGCCCGACTGGAAATCGGTGCGGCCACAGCCATTGATGAGCAGGGTGTCGCCCGTGAATATCTGTCCACGCCACAGGTAGGACATGCTGCCCGCCGTATGGCCGGGGGTAGCCAAGGCACGCAGGTTTTCCGCCCCAAAGGCCAGCGTATCGCCGTCTGCCAGCTGCATGCTGGCCGTACCAATACCGCACCCTGCGGGGGCTGCCGTGCGTGCGCCGGTGTGTTCGGCCAGCAGGCCTGCGCTGGTGATGTGGTCGGCATGGTTGTGCGTTTCCACGGCCCAACGCAGGGTCAGTCCCCGCGCCTGCAGCACGGCCAGGTCGCGTTCAAGTTGCGCATCCACCGGGTCGATGATGAGCGCCTCGCGCGTGGCGCTGTCGTGCAGGATGTAGGTGTAGGTGCTGGAGGCCGGGTCAAAAAGCTGCAGGGGAATCATCGTCTCTCGTTCCTGATTTTTGATGAAATGCGGCTACAGCGCTTTATGGTAAAGCGCAAGTAGCTATATATTCAATAGCACATCAATTCCACTGGGGCGCAGGCTCGTCCTGCAAGTGGCGGCGCAACTGCACATAGTCGGGCACCACGGTGCGCACCGTGTCCCAGAAACGCGGGCTGTGGTCCATCACACGCAGGTGCGCCAGTTCGTGCGCCACCACGTAATCGATGACGGCGGGCGGGTAGTGCAGCAGGCGCCAGTTGAGACAGATGGAGCCGTCTGCCCGTGCGCTGCCCCAGCGCGTTTGGGCGCTGGACAGGCGCAGCCGGGTCCAGCGCACCTGCAGCAGCGGCGCAAAGTGGTCCAGTCGCTCGGTGAAATGCAGGCGGGCGCTGCGCATCAGCCAGGCCTGCACGGCATCGCGAATCTGCCCCGGCTGCGCCGTGCCCGGCAGGCCAATGTGCAGTTGCCGCGCAGCACTACCGCCATCACCCGTCTCGCGCAGCGCACCGGCGGCGCTCTGACCCGGGTCGAGCACCACCCGCAGGGGTACGCCCAGATAGGGCAGGACAACACCATCGCGCCAGTCGATACGCGCATGCTCTAACCGCTGCTGGCGCTCACGCGCTTCGTCCAGCTTGCGCAAGATCCAGCCCGACTTTTCGCGCAGCGCGGCGTCCACCGCCGCCAGCGTGACCCAGGTGGGGGCCCGCACCGCCAAGCCATCGGCCCCGACGGTGAAACCGATGCTGCGCCGACGCACGCGCAGCAGTGCATAGGCCACTACGGCGTCGCCGAGCCGCACTTCACGGGTGGCCTGTGGGTGGCGAAAATGTGCAGGCACCAGCAGGTCTTGCAGCGGCACCGCTTTTTTCTCGGGCTTTTGCACTATCAAATCAGGCGCTATTTGCCGTTGCCCATCCATCGCCTGGGGCGTTCTTTTTTGTGATTGGGGTGGCGCAGCAGGTCCAAACAGGTCCAGCACCAGTTGCACAAAGCTCTGTGCCATACGGCTGTGCGCGTCAGGCCGGGGGCAAGGCGTTGGCTGCGGGAGCGTCTGCCTTGTGCAGCAGGTGGTCGGCAAACGCCTCCAGGTCGGCATGCACACGCACGCCTTCAGGCCACCCAACGGGTAAAGGCAAGCCCGGCGCCAGGTGGGCCGATGCGCCGGTACATACCAGGTGCAACTGGGCTCCCAGGGCGGCTCCCGCCTGCAGGTGCACCAGGCAGTTACCCACCACCTGCACGTCTTCAGCGTCTACACCGTAGCGGTCGCAAATTTGGTCCAACAAACCGGGCGCCGGTTTGCGGCAAGCGCAATCCTCGCTGGGTGCGTGCGGGCAATAGAACACGGCATCGATACGCCCGCCCACCGCCGCCAACTGCTGGTGCATTGCGGCGTGGATGGCGTTGAGCGTGGCCACGTCGAACAGTCCCCGCCCCAGCCCCGGCTGGTTGGTGGCCACCACCGCATGCCAGCCCGCACGATTGAGCCGCGCAATGGATTCCAGCGCGCCAGGCAGGGCATGCCAGTCGTCGGGGGAGGCGATGAACTCTTCACCCCCCAGGGCATTGATGGTGCCGTCGCGGTCCAGGATGACGATTTTCATGGCGCCATTATCAAAGATTCGGTGCGGTGGTGCCCGTCCCTGCGGGCAGGTCTTGCACACGCCACCCCGTGACAAAGCGGCCGCTGCTGCGCCCGCGCGACCACTGCAAGGAAAGACGCGTGCCATATCGCCACTGCGCGGCCTGGGGATCGTCCACCACCAGTTGCTGCACGCCCTCCAGCCCGTCCACGCGCAGCAGTAGTTCGGTGCCGCCCACGGCGTGCAGGTTGGGCATGCGGGGGCGACTGCCCAGCACCTCGGCCTGCACAGGCTCCTGCGGCACCAAGCCTTGCAGGTTCGCGTGCTGCCACAGCAGTGCGGCGCTACCCGCCACCCACAACGCGACCCAGCCCCCCAGCAGCGCCCGGCGCACCCTCGGGCCGCCGACGCGCCGTACGGCCCAGTACACGCACAGACCCAGCACCAGCGCAGCGGTCAGTATCCACCCCAAGGGGGCGAGCAGTTGCAGTGCGGTGGCGTCCAACGCCAGCGGGGTGAGTGGCAGTGCCGTGGTCTGCGGGCCGCGCTCGCTCTGCCACTGCAGCAGCCAGCGCAGGCCTGCCAGCACAGCGGGCGGAGCGAACAGCAGCCAGGCCGTGCGCTGCGCCGCCCGCGAGGCCACGGCTACCGGCGAATGGTCGTTCATAGGCACCTGCTGGCCGCCTTCAGGCCCGGCTCAAGCCGCCAGGCGCGAAAGGTCGGCCACGCGATTCATCGCGTCGTGCAGGCTTTTGAGCAGTCCCTGGCGGTTCAGGCGCAAGTCCAGTTGCTCGGCATTCACCATCACATCGTCAAAGAACGCATCCACGGGCGCACGCAGCACGGCCAAGGTTTGCAGCGATGCGGTGAAATCGCCCGCATCGAACTGGGCATTGGCCTCGGGAACGAAGCGCTGCAGCGCAGTGAACAAATCCTTTTCGGCCTTTTCTTGTAGCAGGGCGGCGTTGACGTGGGCATCCACCGGGCCTTCGAGCTCGGCCTTTTTCAGGATGTTGCCCACACGCTTGTTGGCTGCGGCCAGGGCGGGGCTTTCGGGCAGTGCGGCAAAGGCACGCACGGCAGCGAGCTGCTTTTCGACCAACGCCAGACGCTGCGGACGCAAGGCCAGCACGGCGTCCACCTCTTGCGCACTGAAACCCTGTTCGCGCAGGCTACCAGCGAGACGGTCATAGATGAAGTCAGCCAGCGCGGCTGAGGCGTCAGTGATCTTGTCGCCAAAGGCGGGCACGGCACCGGCCAGCAGAGCATTCAAATCCAGCGACAAGTCCTTTTCCACCAACATACGGATCACACCTAGCGCATGGCGCCGCAGCGCAAACGGATCGCGGTCGCCCGTGGGCAGGTTGCCGATGCCGAACATGCCCACCAGGGTTTCGAGCTTATCTGCCAGCGCCACCACCACACCGGCCATGTTGCGCGGCAGGGTGTCGCCCGCGAAACGGGGTTTGTAGTGGTCTTCAATGGCGTCGGCAACGACCTCGCCCAGGCCATCATTGAGCGCGTAGTAGCGGCCCATGGTGCCTTGCAGTTCGGGGAATTCGCCGACCATG
>JAUYGP010000225.1 GCA_030690515.1 Giesbergeria sp. | reverse complement strand
CATGGTGCCGCCCGTGGCGTACTCCAGCCCCATCATCAAGCCCGTCTGGGTTTGCTTGCCATAGGCTTCAAGCGGCCCCGTCATGCTGTGCACGTGGGCAATGCGGATCTCGCCCGACTGCGCAAAGGCGGGCACCGCAAGGGTGCTGGCCAGTGCGGCCAAGGCTACAAGGATGCGTCTTTGCATGGCGTTGTCTCGTGAAGTTGTGTCCGAATGTTGCAGCATTCGTGCCAACATGCTTCACACCCTGAGCAAACCGCTCCGCCCCTCTCCCGCACCTCTATTTGCCTAAAATTCAGGCAAGCGATTTGGCTGAATTCAAGACAACTGCCTGATTTTCAGTCCGGGTTTTCCAGCCTTCCGTATAAAGTGGCCCGCGAAATCCCCAACAAGCGCGACGTCGCCAGCTTGTTGCCGCCATTGGCTGCCATGGCGGCAGCAATGGCCCGGTGTTCCAACTCGGCCACCTGCACGGCCAGCGGGCGCAGCAGGCTGTCCTGTCCTGCGCTGACCTCGGGCAGATGGGCCTCTGCCACGGGGGTCGCCGGTTCCATCCCCGCTTCGCGCAGGATCATGCGCAACTGCTCAGCATCGATGGACTGGGAGTCGCTGCGCATAGCGGCCTGTTCCAGCACATTGCGCAGTTCGCGGATATTGCCGCGCCAAGGCTGAGCGGCCAGCAGGGCCATCGCATCGGAGAGTAGTTCGGGCGGTGCCGTGCCATTACGCAGGGCCAGGTCTTCGCCCAGTACTTCGACCAACGCGGGGATATCGCCCGGTCGCTCGCGCAGCGGCGGCACGCGCACCGGCAGCACATGCAGGCGGTAGAAAAGGTCTTCACGAAAGCGCCCTTCGCGCACCAGGGCGCCCAGGTCGCGCGAGGTGGCGGCCACCACACGCACATCAAAGGGCACCAGCGTGTTCGAGCCCAGGGGTTCGATCTCACCCTCCTGCAGTGCACGCAGCAGCTTGGCCTGCAGGCTGGGGGGCATGTCCCCGATTTCGTCAAGAAACAGCGTGCCACCGTCGGCCAGCTTGAACTTGCCGTCGCGCCCCTTGCGGTCGGCGCCGGTGTAGGCGCCCGGGGCCACACCAAAAAACTCCGCTTCCAGCAGGGTGTCGGGCACGGCCGCAATGTTCACGCCCACAAAGGGCCCACTGGCACGCTGTGATGCCGCATGGATGGCGTGGGCCAGCAGCTCTTTGCCCGTACCCGTTTCACCCAGCAGCAGCACGGGGCTGGCCGACTGTGCAGCCCGGCGCGCCTGGCGTTTGACTTCGGTGGCAGCAGGGCTGGAGCCCACAAAGCTGGCAAAGGTGTACTTGGTGCGCCGGTCGCCCGCGCCTGCGCCCCGCTGGGACTGGCTGCGCTGCGCGGCCAGCTCGCGGCGCGCATCGTCCAGATCGCGCTGCAACAGGGCGAACTTGCTGATGAGCGGCTGCAGCGTGGTCTCCGGGTGGTCGAACAGCACAATGCCGATGGCCCCGATCACCTTGCCTGCGTCGTCGCGCAGCGGAATGCGGCTGACCACAAAAGTACCGGCCCGGTTGGTCAGCAGGTCGATCAGCACGGCCTGGCCGGTTTCCAGCACGCGGCGCATCTGCGTGTTCGGAATCACCTCCTCAACGGTGTGGCCGACAAACTGGTCCACAGAGGTCAGCCCCAGATCGGGCAGAAAGCGCTGGTAGCCCTCATTCACCCACACGATGCGCCCCCGCAGGTCCACCAGAAACATGCCCTGGCTGACCGTGGAGAACAACTGGAACATGGAACGCGCCGCCAGCTCCAGGATGCCTTGCGCATCCAGCGGCAGTGCGGGGATCTGGTCGGAAGAATCTGGCATGGGCCCGATGGTAGCGTGCAGGTCAGCAAGTCGAAGCAACAACGCCACGGAGGGTTTGGAAATGGAATCACAATCCGGGCATGAGCACCCTTGTATCCCTGCGCATTGACAAATGGCTGTGGTGCGCGCGCTTCTACAAGACGCGCAGCCTGGCGGCCGAAGAAATCACCAAAGGCCGCGTCACCGTCAACGGCCTGGCCGCCAAGGCTTCACGCGAGGTGCGCCCCGGCGATACCGTGGTGCTGCGCCAGGGGCCCGTGCAGCGCGTCGTGGTGGTGCGAGCACTGAGCGGCATGCGCGGTCCCGCGCCCGTGGCGCAGCAGTTGTATGAGGAAACCGCCGAAAGCATCGCCCTGCGCGAGAAAGCCCAGGAGCTGCGCCGCCTGGCGCCTGAGCCTGCTGCCGCCCTGCACGAAGGCCGTCCCACCAAACGCGACCGCCGCGACATCGACCGCGCCCGCGATTGGGGCAGTCGCTGGAGCGCTTCGATCGACGACTGAGCGAAATCAGCCAGCCACTTCGCCTGGAATGACCGGGCCGATTTTGAAAACACCGCTGGCACGTGCGCAAGGCACACCATCGGCGCGCACCAGGCCCTGGGCAAAAACCAGCGACCGCGTGGCACGCAGCAGTTCGGCCTCGCCTTCCACCCAGCAACCCAGCGGCGCGGGGGCCAGGTAGTCGATCTGCAGGCTGATAGTGGGCAGAAAGCGCCTGCCCACGTCACTGTTCTTGCGGTGCACCGAGAGCGGCAGCAGCATGTCGCAAAAGCTGGCCATCATGCCGCCATGCAGGTTGTTCATGGGGTTGATGTGCCGCGGCTCGACCCGGAAGCCAAACTGCACGACCTCGCCCTCGTGCCGCAAATACAGCGGGCCGTTGTTCTGCATGAACGCTCCTCCCGCTTCAAACGCATGGAACCCGGGAGGAATCTGAAGGCTGTCGGTCATCGTGTTTCGTTCTCTACGTCGTGCTGAAAGCTGGCGTTTTGCAGCGCCGCGGGGTCAACCATCCATGCGCCATAGACCTGCTCGAAGTCGGCCACGATCTGCGTCAGCGGCAGGTCGTCAAAAGCGCCGCGCTGGCGCACATATTCCATGTGGCGGTTGCCTGCGCTGTCAAAGGGGTGGTAGATCGAATCGCTGCACCCATCGAATTCCAGGGGCAGTAGCCCGAAACGCTCACACAGGCTGAGATTGAAGGCCGGCGTGGCCTTGACCCACTGGCCATCAAGCCAGATGTCGGCGTAGCCATGCCAGATGAACAGGTCGGTCATCATGGTCTCGCGCATGCGCTCGGTGCTCAGGTGGTTGCGCACATCGGCAAAACCGGGTCGCGCTGCAATACCTGCCGCGCGGCAGGCGGCAACCAGCAGCACCGCCTTGGGAACGCACCATCCATACCCCTGGGCGAGCACGGTGCTGGCGCGCATGCCCTGGGGCGACAGATCAATGCGGTAGGGGTCGTAGCGGAATCCGTCGCGCACCGCCAGGTACAGCGACACCTCACGCTCGCGCGTGCTGCTGCCTTGCGCATGCTGTCGGGCAAAGGCCAGGACGGCCGGATGGTCGCTGTCGATCAGCGCCGTGGGGGCATAAGCCGCCGGAGTGGGGGACTCGGTCATGCCGCAAAGTGTCATCCAAGTTACCGGCGGGTAACTGTCGCAGAGGTGTCAGGAAGCTCCCCAGGAACGGCCCGCTGGTCTGGCACCTGCACTGCGTCCGCACGGTCGTCGCCCAGAGGCAGCACCTCGCCCACATCCGGGTACAGGCGCAGCAGAACATCACGCAGGACATCGCGCACCACAGCGTGACATTCCCCCGGCGAGGGCTGTACGGCCGGGGTTGTGCTCTGCGCGCTCCATAGGCGTGCCAGCCGTTCGCGCTGCTGCCCGAGCACACCCTGCACCGCCAGCGCCCACACCTGGGGCGCCTCCTGGTGGCGCCACTGGCCCTGCCCACGCCCAAAATGCGCGATCGACAGGTAGAGCATGGCGGCATTGCCCAGGGCCTCGGTCAGGGAAGCAGTGCTCCAGCGCACTACTTTTTTATCCTTGTGGGAATAGACGTTGTAGCCCCGGGCCAGCGCTGCCGCACCGAAAGCGCCCATCAGCCCACCCACCAGCGCCCCCGTTCCCAAGGACAGGCCGCCCGTGAGCAGATCTGCGCCCAACCCGGCGAGGACGCCTGAGACCACCCCTCCAGCCAAGGCCGACGACGAGGCATCCACCGGCTTGTGAACGGCCAGTTTTTCTTCTGCAAGCTCCATGATCTCGGCCGCCGACACCCCGTCAAGCCGGTTAATAGCGATCAGCTTGTCCGTGACCGCCTTGGTCTGCTCTGCGTACCGCTGGGCCAGGCCCTGCATGCCGGATTCGAACGGCGTCAACGGCGCATTGCGGCCCCCGGGAATGCGGGCACGCACGCTTTTCCAGGCGTCCTTGATGCCATCAAACCAGCGCGCGTCCATTTCTACCGTGTCGCCGGACAGGCGCAGCAGGTACTCGGCCAGCGCCTCGACCGACGCATCGAAACGCCTGCGGTAGCCTTGCCCCAGCAGCAGGGCCAACTGGTGGTAAGCGTGGCGATCGGGCTGCGGCAGCACCTGGCCGATTTCATTGAACAGCGCCAGCTCCTGCAGCCAGCAACGGGTGTAGCCATCGAGGCCCAGCACCCGCTGCACCACGGGAAAACCACCCAGATGGTGGCGCCATTCGGTGGCACGGCGGTCCCCGGCGCCTTGGTCACCCCCCTGGTTGAGCAATACCAGCACGGGCTTGCCTACCCAGGCCAGTATTTCTAGTTCAGGCGCCACATACACCGCGTCCACGGGGCTCTCCAGCAGGTTCACCGGATACAACACCACGCTGGCCCGCGCACGCAGCTCCAAGGCCAGGCGCTGCCCCCGCCATAAGGCGGGATGAAAGCGGCGGTCCCAGACCTCACGCACCAGCCAGGCCAGCCAGCGCTGCTTGCGGCGCAAGCGGCCCGCCAGCCGAAAGCTGTCGCCAAACCCGGGGGTGTCCCACAAACGCAAGGCACCGCCATCCGGCGCAACGACAAGGTCGTAGGCGGCCAGCGCCTGGGTCACATCGGGGGCATCTTCGACTTCGCCCACATCCTGCCCCAGCAGGGTGCGCACCAAGCTGGTCTTGCCCACATTGGTGTGGGACACCACAAAAATGTCGATACAGGGCGATGCCGGGGGCGCAGTGTCAGTGGTCATGGTTCAGCCGTTGGTGCAGGGCCTGCAGATCTTCTTCGCGAGTTTGCTGCAAATCGACGAACAGGGGCTTGCCGCCCACCTTGTCCAGTACGCGGCGCCATTGATTGCAGCGCTGGCGCAGGCGCAGGCGCTCGATGTCCTGGTGCGGGAAGCCTCCCATGTCAACCACCGGCACCACCGGTGTGTCGCTTCCTGCGCTGCGCTGCAAGCGTTGCAGCAGCACGCCATGGGGATCGGCCTCCGCCGTGGCCGCCAGCGGGAAAAGTGCCAGTACGGCCACATGGCCTTCGGGATGAAGGGCCTTCTTCCAGTCGGTCGCATCTTCACCCATCAGCACGGGCGGCTCGATGGCGATGTCCACCGCCAGGCCGTAGATGCGCTCCAGCATGGTGGCCAGCCTGCTGCGCACATCGGGCGACAACGCATAGCGAAAAGGCACCACCACCACACCAATATTCTGGCCTCGCCAGACGGCGCGCAAAGTGATGAAATAGGCTGCGCGCAAAGGCAACGGAAAGGCACGCCGCAGCCGCCAGCGGGCCAGCACATTGAGCAGCACCAGCCCTAAGCGGGGCACAGCAACCCACGCCAACACGGACACCCCATACAGCCAAATCCAGGGCTCGGCAACTTCGCCCGCACCGCCCGGCATGCGCAGTGCGTCAATGTGCTGGGCATCCGGAATCGGCAGGTTCAGCAGCCAGGCGCCCGGCGCCAGCACCACGCTGATGATGGCGTGCAGCAACTCACCGTTTACAAACGCATAAGTGGTTTTCCAGCCAGCGCGGTACTCTTCACTGATGCCCCGGGCGAAGAAGCTGCTCACCGCACCCAGCGCAAACAACAGCGCCGCCAGATGGGCCGCCAGCCTGAAGCGCACCGCCTGCAAGGGCGCCGCCAGCGTGGTCCAGGCCTGGCGAAAGTCCACAGCCCACGGACGGCTTTTTCCACTGCGCAACCCCAACATCTCCCAAACCCACCAACGCCCCAAGGCAGCTGCTGGCAACCCGTGCGACCCCTGGCCCGGGCCGATCCGACGCCACAACCAGGCCAGCGAGAGCCAGGTAAAAACCAGCCCATTCCAGGCGATCAACAGCACCAGGGGCCACTCGACCACATCAATGTGGGGCTGCGCCGCCAGGTAGTCGGTGGCAAAACCGGCCAGCAAGGCGCACACAGCGAGCACAAAACCCGCCAAAAAAGGCAGCCTGGGCGCTTGCAGCCGGATCGCCTGATCTGGCGTGCGGCGCTGGATTTCCTCCAGCGCCCACTGCGCCCGACGGGCCACGAAGGCAGGAAAAGGCGCACCACGCCCCACCAGCTCCCGTGCGGCACGGGTCGCCTCGTGGGCATCGCCCGCAGTCCAGAGCCCTCCGTTGTCACGGGTTTGCTCCAGCACCCGGACCAGGGTGATTTGCTGGGCTTGCAGGTCGGTCAACGACATGTCGATGGTTTCATGGTCTCTGTGAGGATACCCGGACAATCGCTTACAGCAAGAGCACGCTCCCTGCGCCCCGCTTGCGTTAGCCTTGCATTTTTTGACAGGAGCCCACTGATGCTGAAGAACGCTGTTTTGAAGGGCCTTCTGCCCGCCCTGGTTGTGCTGGCGGGCTGTGCCAGCCAAGGCCCGGCCACCGGTCCCACCGGTGCACCGCTGGGGGGCACCTGCAATGCGCAGCCAGCGCAATCGGCCATCGGCAAAAGCAGCACCGCCAAGGTGGTCGAGGCGGCACGGGTTTCCGCCGGTGCGTTGATGGTGCGCATCCTGCGGCCGGGACAAATGATCACCAAAGAATTTGACGCCGAGCGCCTGAACCTGGAAGTCGATGCCGCAGGCCGCATCATCGCAGTGCGCTGCGGCTGATCGGGCGCCCACTGGTGGGCCGCTGTAATGCAGCGACCTTCGTCAATCAGCCAGGAACAGTTCCTGCAGATCGCTTAAGAAGTCGAATCCCCGCTCCGTCGGCTGCACACGGGCCATGTCGCGCACGATCAGGCCTTTGCGCTCAGCCTCGTCCAGCGCCTTGGCCAGCACCGTCACGGGCAAACCGGTGCGCTCGGTAAAGTCCTGCAGCGCAAAGCCACGGCGCAGGCGCAGGGCGTTGAGCATGTATTCAAACGGCAGGTCGGCGCGGCGCACGTCGTCGTCCAGCGCCAGGGCGTTGCCCGCCAGAGCGTTGTCCATGTACAGGCGCGGCTCTCGCAAGCGGGCCTGGCGCACCACGCGGTGCGCAAAGCTGATCTTGCTGTGTGCGCCGGCACCAATACCGAGGTAATCGCCAAACTCCCAGTAATTGGTGTTGTGCACGCACTCGTGCCCGTCGCGGGCATAGGCCGAAATTTCGTAGCGCTGCAGCCCCACCTGCCCGGTCAGCTCCGTGATGCGGTCGAGCATGGCGTAGGCGTCGTCGTCGGGCGGCACCACAGGCGGGTATTTGGCAAAAAAAGTATTGGGCTCGATCGTCAGGTGGTAGACCGACAAGTGCGGCGGCGCCAGTGCCAGCGCGGTGCGCAGGTCTTGCTCCAGCCCGGCCAGATCCTGACCGGGCAAGGCGTACATCAGGTCGAGGTTGAAGGTATCAAACGCCTGGGCGGCTTCCTCTACCGCTGCCAAAGCCTGGGCTCTGTCGTGCACACGGCCCAGGGCTTGCAGGTGCGTGTCGTTGAAGCTCTGCACCCCCACCGACAGGCGCGTCACGCCCGCCGAGCGGAACGCACGGAAACGGTCTTTCTCGAACGTGCCGGGGTTGGCTTCCAGCGTCACCTCGCAGCCCGCTGCCAGCGGCAGGCGGGCGCGAACGTCGCCGAGCAGCCGGTCGATGGATGCGGGCGAGAACAGGCTGGGCGTACCGCCGCCGATGAAGATGCTTTGCACCTGACGCCCCCAGACCAGGGGGAGCGCAGCTTCCAGGTCGGCGCACAAGGCATCGAGGTAGCGCTGCTCGGGCAGCGCTTGCTCACCCGCCCAGGCGTGCGAATTGAAGTCGCAATACGGGCACTGCTTCAGGCACCAGGGCAGGTGCACATACAGCGACAGCGGCGGCAGGCTGGTGAGCTGCAGCAGGCCGGGGCGCATGTAGTGCTGGATGTCGCGCACGGGCACGCCGGGCTGCGCTGCGGGGGTGATGGGGATGTTCATGGCGATATCAAAACCATAGCTGCTTGCGCTTACCTGTTAAGGTTTTCAATATGAAAAATATTTGAGATCGTCTAAATACAAGCGCTTGCAGCTCACTTTTTTGATGCATCAGGCCACCAACGCTCGCGCATCAGCGCCAGCATTTGCTGCGCCGCGCGGCCCCGGTGGCTGTGGGCGTTCTTCACTTCGGGGGGCAACTCGGCAAAAGTTTGCCCGAATTCCGGGATGAACATGACCGGATCAAAGCCAAAACCATGCCCACCGCGTGGCGCGCGCGTGATCTCGCCCACCACGCGGCCCACGGCGATCAGCGGCTCAGGGTCTTGCGGGCTGCGCACGGCGACCAGGGTGCTGACCAGGGCGGCGCGGCGGTTGTCCTGGTCGTGCATTTGCTCCAGCAGGGCGCGCACGTTGTTGTCGTCGCCTTTCTCGTACCCGAACTGGGTGGCGTAATAGGCCGTGTCCACGCCCGGCAGGCCGCCAAAGGCGTCGACACACAGGCCCGCGTCGTCGGCCAGCGCAGGCAAGCCGGTGTGGCTGCTGGCAAAGCGCGCCTTGGCCAGCGCGTTCTCGACAAAGGTGCGGTGCGGCTCCTCAGCCTCACCCACCCCCAAGTCGGCCTGGCGCACCAGCTCTACACCCAGCGGCGCAAACATGGCTTGCAGCTCGGCCAGCTTGCCGCGGTTGTTGGATGCCAACACGATTTTCATAGTCAAATCACCCTCTAACGCTTATCCACAAAGCGCCAACAGCTATCAATTTTGAAGAGCTGCCTGCTGCATCTGCATCAGCTCGCCAATGCCCTTTTCGGCCAGTGCCAAAAGCTGGTCCATCTCGCGCCGCGTGAAGGCCACGCCCTCGGCCGTGCCCTGCACTTCCACAAAATGCCCGGCGCCGGTCATGACGACGTTCATGTCGGTATCGCAGTCCACGTCTTCCACATATTCAAGGTCGAGCACGGGCTGGCCCTGCACGATGCCCACCGAGATAGCAGCCACCGGCTCGCGGATGGGCGTGGCGGTGAGCTTGCCGCTGGCGAGCAACCGGTTGACTGCATCCTGCGCCGCTACCCAGGCGCCCGTGATGGCCGCCGTCCGCGTTCCGCCGTCAGCCTGGATCACGTCGCAGTCGAGCACGATGGAGCGCTCGCCCAGGAGCTTCAGGTCGAACACCGCCCGCAGCGAACGCCCGATGAGCCGCTGAATCTCCTGCGTGCGGCCGCTTTGCTTGCCGCGCGCGGCCTCGCGGTCGCTGCGCGAATGCGTGGCGCGCGGCAGCATGCCGTATTCGGCGGTCACCCAACCCTCGCCACTGCCGCGCTTGTGCGGTGGTACTTTTTCTTCGACGGTGGCGGTGCACAGCACCCGGGTGTTGCCAAACTCGATCAACACCGAACCTTCGGCGTGCATGGTGTAGTGGCGGGTAATGCGCACAGGGCGCAACTGGTCGACGGCGCGGCCGCCGCTGCGTTCAAAAGTGGTCATGGAATTTTTGGTGTAAAAAATGGGCGAGTCTCATGCACAACCCAGGGCCCACCCGAAGCGAGCGACCAAGGCCTGCGACCAATGCGCAAGGGCCGCAGCGCTGAGCAAGGTCCCCCTTCCTGAATCGCGCAGCGACTCAGGGGGTTGTCATGCTTTTCGTGCGGCAGAGCGGCGAATGGCCTCGTTGATTTCGGCAATGGAGCGTTCGATGGCTTCGTCGTCCAGATCATCGACCAGGCCATCAATGGGCCCTGCCTGGATGGTGGAAGCAAACACATCGTCGCTGATGCTGTCGGTGGACACGCCTTGGGTGGATTCATAGGCGTCCGGGGTTTCCCACTCCATGGCCACCACCGTCACGTTGTCGCTGCTGTCACCGGCCTTGCGCAAGGCTTCCTCCACCAACTCGGGCACGGAATGCGACACGGTCTGGCTCCCCAGCTGTTTACCGATTTCCTCGTCGCTGAGGGTGCCCCACAGGCCGTCGGAGCACAGCAGAATGCGGTCGCCCTGCTCCAGGTGCACCGGGCCGGTCATGTCGTAGATGGGCTTGGTGGGCGAGCCCAGGCAGGTAAACAACACGTTGCGGTTGATGCGCTCCAGCCCGACCGGCATGTTGCGCAGCTCCAGGTAAGAGTGATCGCGCGTGCGCGTCAGCAATTCACCGCCCCGCACCATGTACAGGCGCGAATCGCCACAGTGAATCCAGGTCGCGCTGCCCGACTGCACCACGGCGGCCACCAGCGTGGTGCGCGGCGAGTCGATCATGCCTTTGTCGCTGGCGTAGCGCAGAATTTGGTGGTGGGCGGCCAGCAGCGCAGAGGATAGAAACTCCTGCACATCCTCCAGCATCGGCCGCGCCTGGCGCTGGTACAAGGCGGCCACGGTCTGCATGGCAATCTGCGCCGCCACCTCGCCCTCGGGGTGCCCACCCATGCCGTCGGCCAGCACAAACAGGCCAGACTCCCGCGTGTAGCAGTAACCCATGCGGTCTTCATTTTTCTCACGACCGCCGCGGCGGCTGATCTGGAATACGGAGAATTTCATTTGGGCTTGGCTCCGATTCCTTTGGCATCACCCACTTTTTGAACATTCTTCTTGGTGTCGGACACCAGAGTATCGAGTTGCAGGCGCATTTTTTCGCCCTCACTCAGCTTGGTCTAGCGGCGCTCGCCTTCGCGCGAGAGTTCCTTTTGCAGCGCAAA